>JBFLXF010000663.1:0-1875 GCA_040757515.1 Actinomycetota bacterium | reverse complement strand
CGTGGAAGAGTCTCTTGAGGTTGAGCGTGAAGTGCGGCAGGCCCATCCGGTGCGCCGTATCGCGCGCGAAGAGTACGGTGTCCGGCGAGCAGCACGACCGGCTCCCCGGTTCTGCATCGTGCAGCCGGAAGGTCACTGTCGCCACCTCATAGCCGGCCTCCCGCAGCAAGAGAGCCGTGACCGCAGAGTCTACCCCCCCGCTCATCGCCGCGACGACGCCGCCCTCACCGCCCTCGCCGTCGCCCTTATATCCGCCGGCGAGCAACGCGCCGGCCTCGCGGTTCAGATAGTCCTCGAACGCCTTGTGCAGCGCGTCGAGCGCGAGCGTGAGGGCGTGCTCCTTACCCGCCGGGAGCGGGCCGCCGAGCGCCGCCTCGAGATCCGCCTTCGAGATCCGCGCGGCCTCAAGCAGGTGCCGCCCGTCCACCAGCCCGGCGAGCGCCGAACCTGCGGCGATGCTGGCCGCGCAGCCGTAGGCCTTGTAGCGGACCTCCGCGAGCACGTTCTGCTCCACACGCACCGCGAACCGCACGACGTCCCCGCAGGTCTCGTGCCCGGACTCGCCGGTGCCAGAGGCACCGTCCAGACTCCCGGCATTGCGGGGGCTTACGAGATGCTCTATTACTCTCGGATGGTAGCGCTCCTGCATCGGCACCCTCTAGCTCGCCAGCGGGGACATCTCGCGCAGCCGGAGAACGGCGGTCGAAAAGGCCTCTAGAAATCCCTCGACCTCCTCGCGGGTGTTGTCCTTGCCGACCGTGATGCGGACCGCCGAGAACGCCTCGCGCTGGCTGTGGCCCATCGCCGCGAGTACCGGCGAGGCCTTGTGCCCGCCTGAGGAGCAGGCTGATCCGCTCCCGATACTGTAGCCCATTGCGTCCATAAAGAGCACCAGCCCCTCGGCCTCGACGCCCCCGACGGTGAGATGGATGTTGTTGGAGAGCCGCCGTTCGGGATGGCCGTTCAGGCGTACGTCCGGAAGCGCCGTCGCCCCGGCGATAATGCGGTCGCGCAGCTCCCTCTCGTGGGAGGCACGCTCCGCGAGCTCCTCGCGCGCCAGCCGGGCGGCTTCACCGAGACCCACTATGGCGGCAACGCTCTCGGTGCCGCTGCGCAGACCTCGCTCCTGGCCACCGCCGAGAAGCAAGGGCTCCAGACCGACACCCTCCCGCACGTAGAGCGCCCCCGCTCCCTGGGGGCCGTAGAGCTTGTGAGCCGAGATCGCGAGCGTCGAGACCGTAACCTCGCCCACGTCCAGCGAAAGCCGCCCCGCTGCCTGCACTGCATCGGCGTGCAACGGGATTCCACGCTCGGCGCACAGGACGGCTATCTCCTCAACCGGCTGCACGGTCCCGACCTCGTTGCTGGCCCAAATCACGGCGACGAATGCGGTGTCGGGGCGCAACGCCGCCCGAACCTCCTCCGGGTCTACCATCCCGCAGCGGTCCACGCCGAGCCAGGAGACCTCGAAGTTTTCCGTCTCCATCCTGCGTGCGGCCTCGCGCACGGCGGCATGCTCGACGCGCGAGACGACGGCGTGACGCTTCCCAGAGGCCGCGGCGCGGGCCAGTCCGAAGACGGCGAGGTTGTCCGCCTCGGTACCACCGGAGGTGAAGACGATCTCCTGCGGCTCCGCCCCTATGAGGGTGGCGACGTGCCGCCGGGCCTCCTCTATGGCGTCGCGGGCCGTGGCCCCGGCGGCGTGCAGAGAGGACGGGTTGCCACAGACCCCTTTCAGGTGCGGGAGCATCACCTCGAGTACCCGCCCATCGAGCGGGGTCGTGGCCGCGTTGTCCAGGTAGACGGCAACGTCCTGCATACGAAGCTAGTGTAGCTCACCGGCGGCGGATGTCATGGTGTTAGACGGTGCTCGTA
>JBFLXF010000662.1:0-1893 GCA_040757515.1 Actinomycetota bacterium | reverse complement strand
GACGCCCACGTCAAGAACCTACGCAGGAAGCTCGCCGCGGCCGGTGGAGACGAAGCCGCCGCGAGCATCGTCACCGTGCCCGGCGTCGGCTACAAGCTGGGGGAGCCGCGTGCGTAGCCTGCGTATGAAGCTGCTGCTCGCCTTCCTGGGGGTGACCCTGGTGGCCGTGGGCGTGCTCGGCCTGCTGGTCGGCCGGGCCGCGAGCGGCGCGTTCGAGGACTACCTCGTCGGCCGCCAGACCGGGAACCTCGGCGAGATGGGCCGCATGATGGACGAGATGATGGGTCCGGAGGCCAGCCGGGAGATGGTCGAGCGGATGATCGGGCCGGCAGAAAGAGCGTACCTCTCGGCGGTGGGCAGCGCCATCTGGCTGACCGGCGGCCTCGCCGTCCTGGCGGCGGCCGGGGTGGGGCTGCTGCTCGCCCGCCAGATCTCGCGCCCGCTACGGGACCTGACGTCGGCCGCCCGTCGGATGGCCGCCGGCGACCTGGACCAGCGCGTCCCGATCCGCTCGCGGGACGAGCTCGGGGAGCTGGCCGCGGCGTTCAACGCGATGGCCGAGGCGGTCGGCCGCCAGGAGCACCTGCGCCGCCAGATGGCCGCGGACATAGCACACGAGCTGCGCACTCCTCTGGCGGTCGTCCAGGCGGAGCTGGAGGCCATGCTCGACGGGGTACGGCCGCTCACCGCCGAGGTAGTGGCCGAAGTCCACGAGGAGACGCGGCTACTCGGGAGGCTCATAGCCGACCTGCGCGATCTCTCGCTGGCGGAGACGGGCCAGCTCCCGCTCCAGAGAAGGCCGACGGACCTGGGTGAGCTGGCGCGGGCGAGCGCCGGGCGCTTCTCTTCGCGCGCCGCGGAGAAGGGGGTGCGGCTGGCGGTCGAGGCCCCGGAAGGGTTGCCCGAGGCCCACGTGGACCCGGACCGGATCTCGCAGATCCTCGGCAACCTGCTGGACAACGCCCTGCGCCACACGCCGCCGGACGGTGAGGTGAGGATCGGTCTTCGGGCGTCCGCGAGGCGGGACGCCGTCGAGATGACGGTCAGCGACACGGGACCCGGCATACCAGAGGAGCACCTGCCGAACGTCTTCGAGCGTTTCTATCGCGCCGACCGCTCCCGGGCGCGCACGAACGGCGGCAGCGGCATAGGCCTCGCCGTGGTCGAGCAGCTCGTCGAGGCGCACGGCGGGCGGGTCGGGGTGGAGAGTCCGCCCGGCAGGGGAACGACCTTCGAGGTCGTGCTCCCCGCCACCGGCGCCGCGCGCCGAGGGACGGACGGCCGGGTCCACCGGCGCGAAGGGTCGCGGGATGGCCGCGCGTAGCCGCCGGCTCGGCCCGCTTGCGGGGCGACGGGTTCACTTCGGTGTGCCCGGTCGGTACAATCCGCACACCTTGGATCTGCATTGCACACGCCTCTTCGCGCTCGCGGTACTCGTGGCCGCGTTCGTGGCGCTCTACCCGTACGCGGTGGAATGCGCCGATGCCTACGTTTCGGGCGGATGCACGCACACCTCCGGGGTTCACGGCGCGCCCCTGGGTTGCTCTGCGGCGACCTGCGCGGCGGCCGTGCTCGCCATGCCGCAGGCGGTGCTCGTCCTGACGGGACTCTCCAGGAACTTTCCCGCTTCCGCGTTACGGCCCGCCGAAGCGTACCTCCCCCTCGACACTCCACCTCCGAGGTTCCCTCGCGGTCTCTGATCGACCGCTCCGTCTGAAGCGGCCGCCGCCGCGCGGCTCGGCATCTTCGGGCCGAGCCCGGGACCCGCGAAGCAACTGTCTTTGAAGTCAAGGGGTTAGGGCATGAGCAGACCTCCAGGGGACGCGATGTTTGAGCACCGCGTTGAGGATCACCAGCAGCCTGCGCATGCAGGCCACCAGCGCTACCTTCTTG
>JBFLXF010000661.1:0-1900 GCA_040757515.1 Actinomycetota bacterium | reverse complement strand
ACAGAACCGTTCGGGCTCCGGGAGCCCTGCGGCCTGACCGCCCACCCTTCGCTCTTCGTGATCCTCCGGATGGCCTCCGTGTCGGCCTCGCCGATCACCGTCAGCCTACCGGCCACCGGGTTGAAGTCGGCCTCCTCTACACCCGGAAGATCCGCTATGGCCTCCTCGACCTCCCCGGCGCAGTCCAGGCAACCGGCGCCCTCGACCTCGTAGACCGCCACCCGTCCGTCACCGCCGCCGTTTCCATCCTCCACGGGCGGCCCTACCTCCCGCTCTTCGAACCGCTCTTTCAAACCGTCTCCTTTATGATCAAGAAAATTTGATTAAATGAGCGTAAACGGACCGCCGAACGCGCGCCTTATGGACTTATGCGGTCAACGCCTCGTTACGTTCGTGCGTCGCCGAGAAGAGCAACCCGAGCCGCTCCAGGAGCTTCGGGTCGCGCAGGCTGTAGTGGCTCCAGGTGCCGTGCAACTCGCGCTCCACGACCCCCGCTTTGAGCAGGACCTTCAGGTGGTAGGAGACCTTCGATTGGCCGAGACCCAGGAGCTCCTCGAACTCGCAGGTGCAGAGGTCCTCTCGCTGCTCCAGGAGGCGGACCATCTGCAGCCGGATCGGGTCTCCGAGAGCCTTCCCGTAGGCCGCCAGGGCCGACGCTTCCCCCTCGGGGAGCAGTTGCAGGTCCCCCCGCCGCACCCTGGGTATCTCGCTGTAGCACTCGTCCAAGCCAAACCACCCCTTTATCAAATTTACTTGATTAATAACGACCAGTGTAGCTCTCCTCAGGGGAAAGTCAAGGATCGCCCTCGTCGTCAGCGAGGAACCGGGACCGAGCGCGCCGCCGGCGGGCGGGAAGACGCGCGGGGCGGAGACGCCGGCGACCATCGCGCGGGTGCGGACTGCGAGGCGATGAGGCTCGTTCTGTGCGAACCCTTTGTCGGCACGGGTCATTCCATGGGCATGTCCATGCCGTTCTTGTTCGGGGGCGGCTTCTCGCCCATGCGCCGGAGCATGTCCTGCATGGCCTTTATCTCGGCGCTCTGGGAGGCGACGATGGAGCTTGCGAGCCGCTCGACCTCCGGGCGGTCGGTGCGGTCCAGGACGGCCCGCGCCATGGGGATGGCGCCCTGGTGGTGGGGGATCATGAGCCGCAGGAACTGCTTGTCCATCTCCGCGGGAGGCATGTCGCGCAGGGCGTTGATCTCCTTCCGGGTGGCCATGCCGGGCATCGTGCCCTCTGTCGGCATCCCCATCCAGGCCATCGGGGGTTCGGCGCTCGTCGGGGAGAGGTCCCAGACGGAGAGCCAGCCCTGCATCTGCCCGATCTGGGCTTGCTGGGTGAGGATGATGTCCGTTGCGAGGGTCCGGACCTCTTCGTTATCCGTCCTGCCCTGTACGATTCCGGCCATCTCGACGGCCTGGGCGTGGTGGACGGACATGTCCCGGGCGAAGCCCGCCTCCGGCGAGCCATCGCCGGGCGGCCTGCCGGAGAGGTAGAGCAACAGCGCCAGGCCCGCCAGCAGGACGGCGGCGAGGGCCAGGATCTGGACCAGGGTCCGATCCCCGCCCCGGGCCACCGAAAGCAGGCCCGGTCGCCGGGAGAACCGCAGCCTCGCCAGGACGAAGACGAGGACCAGCTCCGCCGCCGTCGCGGCCAGATCCAGCACCCCGACCGCCTCCATCTCTCCCGCGTCCGGCCCAAAGAACGGTACGCCCGCGGTGCGGGTCACGAGCCAGAGGACGACCACGCCCAGGTTGGCCGCTATCCCTAAAGAGAAGAGCGCCGGCCGGGGCCAGCGCAACAGGGCCGGACCGTAGGCCCCCTGAAAGACGGCGGTTCCCAGGAAGAACGCCCCGTAGCCCCACCACTCCTCGAAGTGCTCCGGCGTCACCCGGAGGT
>JBFLXF010000660.1:0-1904 GCA_040757515.1 Actinomycetota bacterium | reverse complement strand
TTCTTTCCCAGCTCGAGCGCCTGAGCCGCCTGTTCTTTCCGCTCTTCCGCGATGGCCCGCTCGGCCTCCCAGTCGGACCGATATCCCCGCGCGAGGTCAAGGGCCTCCTGAATCAGCTTTTCCCGATCCGCCAGGGCCTGTTCGAGCTCTTCAATTCGCTGCAGAGCGTTGAGATACAGGGTCTTGTAGTCAGGTTGCGCGGCTTTGACGACCTCGAGAGGCTGCACCGTTACCGCCTCGCTGGGTGCCGGCGCCGTGGTCTCCTGCGCCCACGCCATGCCGGACCATAGGGCGAGGAAGGCTGCCACTAGAATCACCGCCGTGAGACATACGACTACCCGTCTCATTTTTCCACCTTCTCCTCGAGCTCTCTGAGCTTCGCGTCTCGCTCCCTCACCCGGGCATCGATAGCCGCTTGCTGTTCATCGAGCCGGGCAGCGTCCTTTTCGATTTGCTCGAGCTGCCCCTCAAGCTTATCTGCCTGCGACGCCGCCTCTTCGCCTGCAGCCCTCAGCTTCTCGGCCTCAAGGCGGGCTCTGCGGTAGGCCGCCCTGTTCGCTACGACTGATATCACTAAGACCGCCACGAGGAGGATCACAAGACACGTCCTCCAGTTTTTCTTCACCCAGGTCACCAGGCCCGGGCCCGTAATCGTAACCACCGTACATTCCTCCCCGCTCCATCGAGCTTAGAATCCATCTCCCGATCGCCTTTGCAATGAGACCACCAAACCGTTTGGCAGGCTTGATCCCAAGGTCGTACGCCACGATCGCCACGGCGCCGACTGGAAGCCCCTCGGTATACGCCGCCATGATCAGCCGCCAGCTCGGGGTCGCGCCCTTTGCAAGAAGCACGGGCACGGTGAGGAGCATCGCACACGCCATAGCCACCCATCCCCACAGAAAGCTGTGCAACTTGACACCCCTCGCCGCGAGCCCCCGCTCCACCCAGTCGCGGAACGGCACAGTGACAATGCCGACGAAGAGACCCAGGCTGACGACGTAGATAGTATCCAGTTCGTACGTCATGCTACCACCTACTCTTCGTTCTCTTTGGAACGCCCTTTGCCCCGACCGAGGAGCCGCTTGAGCAGAGCGAATGGTGCGAGGATGAGTGCAAGCGGAGCAAGGAGAACCAGCACGAGTTCGATCCACGGCTCATGGGCGGAGCTGTTGTCGCGCTCAAACATCTTGATGCCTCCCCTCTATTGGAATTGGAATCTGAGTCGGCTTGTACCCTTGTGCCACAAGCTCCTTCGCCCGGGCAAGCGTTAGCCCCGGGTGCCACTCGAAGTGAGGCCGGTCTGGCAGAGTCTTGAACCGTCCGCCCCAGATGAGCCCGAGGGATTCACCGATCCGGCCGATCTCCTCCCAGGGTCCGTTCCAGTCCGCCTTCCCGTCCCGGAGAAACACGACGTCCACAGCGAGCCCGTAGTTGTGCCACGAGCTGCCCCCCGGGGCGTTGGTCACACGTTTCCCAGGCCTCGTCCGGCCCTGGGCGTAGAGGTCGTCCTGTTCCCTCGCCGACCGGTAGCCGCAGGTGATGATGACGTCGTGCCCAGCCGCCTTGCACGCGCTCAAGAACCTGCGCACAAGTGGCTGAAAGGCCGCATGGAGGTTCTCGATTCTCCTGCTGGCCATGGGATCACCTCCTACCGGGTGACGCGCGGGCTTTCAACCGCGCACTGGTTAATAGTCGTGCTCGTTAGGCACCAGGTAGACGACGCGCTGATAGTTAAGCTCGTGCACTTGGCCGTCTTCCTGGAACTCGATGTCCAGGATGAGGCCGCCCACGACCGGCTGCAAGGCGTTCCTCCGCTCGTGGTCTGTCTGGCTCTCGAAGCACATGGCAAGCATCGCGTGGACGTTGCGCGGCGAGCACTCGCACCAGGAATGCCAATGCCC
>JBFLXF010000659.1:0-1906 GCA_040757515.1 Actinomycetota bacterium | reverse complement strand
AGAACCCCGAGCGCCAGTTGTTGAACGGGTAGAAGAACCAGTATTGCAGGACCGTCCACCCGTCCTGGCGCACGACGCGCCCGTAGTAGCAGTGGCGCCGCTCTCTCGCGAACATGCGCTCGTAGGCCACGGCGGCGGCAGCCGCCGTGTCTCCCGGCACCCGACCGCGGGCCAGCAGGGTCAGGGAGAAGAGCACGTCCAGAAGCCGCGGGACGTAGCCTACGCGAGCCAGCCGTCCGCGTCCGGCCCGGAAGACGTCTTTCGAGTCGTCGCGGCGCTTGGCGCGGCTCTCCTCCAGCTTGTAGCTGGCGAGCTGCGCGAGGTTCAGAGGGTCTATGAACTTCAGGTAGTGGACGGTGCCGAATTCGTCCGCCCTCGGCTCGGCCAGCCTCTCCAGCGAGAGCTTGCCCTCCGGTACGAGGCAGACGGAGGTGTCGTCCGGGCGGTGGGCCCACAGGCTGCAGGAGCGCACGTAAGGCTCTACGTCCATGGGGAAGAACCGCTCGCCCTTCGTGTACCGGACAACCGGCTCGAAGCGGCGGAGCAGGGCCAGATCGGAGCTCGCGCTCATGGCTCGCCGTCTCCGGCCCGGAAGGCCGCCCGGACACCGTGGGAGTTCAGATAGAAGACCATGAAGATCGAGTAGGCCATCCCGGCGTAGAGGTAGTTCGGCGGATCGGGGAGGTAGGCGTAGATCGCCAGCGCTACCGTCAAGCTAAGACCCTGCAGGAGCATGGCGACGAGCCACGCCGCCGGCCACAGCAGCAGGAAGCCCACCGCGGCCGCAAACGCGAGCGGTGCGAGCAGCAGAAACCCGACGCTCAAGGGCGTGTCCCAGGTCTCGAGTGCCGGCAGAACCTCCCTGAGCACGTGGGCCGTGAAGTTGAGGGTGCCGACCGTGGCCAGTCCGGCGGACTCCAGCAGGAGCAGCGCCCCGATGACCGTCAGCGGCCAGCGGCGCACCCCGAGCTCCCGCATGCGCCGTCTCACCATGCGGCGCCCGTTTACTCGCTTCTCGATCATCGCCGCGTCGCTGGCATCTCCGGCCCGCCTCCCGGTCGAAAGGCCGCTCTCTCTGGGGGATTCTATACGCCGGGTACGGATGAGCCCACCGGCTCTAAGCCGTCCGGCGGTTCAGGCGCCTCTCCAGGACGTTGGTCAGGTAGATCAGGGGGAGGCAGATGATCAGGTAGATGGCCGCCGCCGCGATGAGAGGGCTTCCGTTGAAGGTGTCGGCCTGTATCACGCGGGCAGCCCGCAACAGCTCGGCGAGTCCGATCACCGAGACGAGCGAGGTGTCTTTTATGAGCATGACGAACTCGTTGGTCAGGGGGGGGATCACGCGCCGGAACGCCTGCGGCACGATGATGTGGCGCATCGTCTGGCCGTAGGTCAGGCCCGAGGCGCGTCCGGCCTCCATCTGGCCCTTGTCTATGCTCTGGATACCGGCGCGGAAGATCTCCGCGACGTAGGCCGCAGCGTTTAGCGAGAGCGCCACGAGTCCCGCAAAGAAGAGGCTGTTGAAGCGCAGGCCCACCGAGGCGGTCGTGAAGTAAATGATGATGATCTGGACCAAGAGCGGCGTCCCCCGGAAGACGTCTATGTAGACCTGCGCCGGAAAGCGCAGGATGCGCGAGCGCGCTATCTTCAGCAGCGAGAGAAAGAGCCCGAGCACGATCCCGAAGAACTCGGCGAGGAACGCGAGCAAGAGGGTGATGACAAGCCCCTGCAGCAGCACGTCTATGTTGCTGGAGACTATCTCAAGGTTGAAGTAGTTGTTTAGCAGCCGCTCCAGGCTGAAGCTGTCTGCGTCGAACTCGACCGGCGGCCAGTTGATCTGGGCTACTCCCACCCGGAGACCCTCCTGCTCGCGCCTCTACCCCCTCCCTACGGGATGTCCTCGGGG
>JBFLXF010000658.1:0-1907 GCA_040757515.1 Actinomycetota bacterium | reverse complement strand
CTCCTGCACCGCCGTGGAGCCGGCCTCGCGGATGTGGTAGCCGCTTATGGAGATGGTGTTCCAGCGCGGCAGCTCCTCCTTGCAGTAGGCGAAGAGGTCGGTGGTGATCCTCATCGAGGGCTCGGGCGGGTAGATGTAGGTCCCGCGCGCGAGGTACTCCTTGAGGATGTCGTTCTGGGTGGTGCCGGTTATGTCCTCCTTCTCTACCCCCTGCTCCTCGGCGACGAGCGAGTAGAGCAGCAACAGGACGGAGGCGGTCGCGTTTATCGTCATGGAGGTGGAGACCTCGCCTAAAGGTATGCCCTCGAAGAGGTCGCGCATGTCGAGCAGGGAGTCTATGGCGACGCCGACCTTGCCGACCTCGCCCAAGGCGAGCTGGTGGTCGGAGTCGCGGCCCATCTGGGTGGGGAGGTCGAAGGCGACGGAGAGGCCGGTCTGGCCGTTGGCTATGAGGTACTTGAAGCGGGCGTTGGTCTCTCTGGCGGTGCCGAAGCCGGCGTACTGGCGCATGGTCCACGGACGGCCGCGGTACATCGTGGGGTAGGGGCCGCGGGCGTAGGGGTAGTCTCCGGGGTCGCCGAGCCTCTCGGAGTAGTCGAAACCTTCGAGGTCTCGCGGCCCGTAGACGGGCTTCACCTCGATGCCGCTCTCCGTGCGCCGCTCGTCGCGTGCCTTACGCTTCTGGGTATCCACGTCTCGTTGCCTCCCTACCGCGGGTCCTCGACCAGCTCGACTAGCGCCCCGCGAGCATCCTTCGGATGCAACACGAACGCCGTCTTCGTGTCGCCGGCGCCCGCTCTCGGCTCTTCATCTATGAGCTCGACGCCGCCACTCTCCAGATTCGCGAGAGCCTTCTCGATGTCCCTTACTCGAAAGGCGACGTGGTGGAAGCCTTCGCCCCTCTTCGCCAGGAACTTGCCCACCGGCGAGTCCGGGCTGGTGGGCCGAAGGAGCTCCACGCGCGAGTCACCTACGCGGAGCATAACCACGCGCACGCCCTGATGGGGCACCTCCTCCGGCTCGCCGGCTACCGCGCCCAGGTTCTCTTCGTAGAAGCGGACCGTCGCCTCGATGTCGCCGACCGCGTGGCCGAGATGGTGGATGTCCCGCAGCACCGTTCCTCCTCGGACGGTCCTCATTCCAGGACCACGAGCGGCTCGCCGGAGCGGACGGTCTGGCCCGCTTCGACGAGGACCTTTGCGACCCTGCCCGCCTTCTGGGCCCGGATCTCGCTCTCCATCTTCATCGCCTCCAGCAGGCACACCGGCTGGTCGGCCTCGATCTCTTGCCCCTCCTCGACGAGCACCTTCACGATCGTCCCCTGCATCGGGGCCGCGACCGCCCCCTCGCCCCCGGTCGTCCCGCCCGGCGGGGCCCCCCGGGGGCCCCGCCCTTGCGCCGCGGCGGGCTACCGAGAGCCCTCCGCCCGCGCCCCCCGCCCAGCTCCCCGAAGACGCGCACCCTGAAGAGCCTGCCGTCCACCTCCACCTTGACCTCCCGGCCCTGCTCCTCGGGCTCCTCTCCCGTCCCCCCGACCGGGGACGGCTCTATGTCCAGCCCTTCGAGGCGCTCGGCCACGAAGCCCGTCGTGTACTCCCCGGCGACGAACGCCTCGTCGTCCAAGAGCGCCCGGAAGAACGGCAGCGTCGTCGCGATCCCCTCCACCCTGAACTCAGATAGCGCCCGCCGCAGCCGCCTCAGGGCGTCCTCGCGGTCCGAGCCGCGCACGATGAGCTTGGCGAAGAGCGGGTCGTAGGACTCCGGCACGACGCCCGGCCCCCGTAAGGAAGAGTCCACCCGCACGCCGGGGCCGCCCGGCTCCTCGTAGGCGGTGACGACGCCGGGGCTCGGGGCGAAGCCGTGCGCGGCGTCCTCGGCGTTCACCCTCACCTCGACGGAGTGCCCGC
>JBFLXF010000657.1:0-1908 GCA_040757515.1 Actinomycetota bacterium | reverse complement strand
TAGAAGTCTTCCTGGCGCGGGAGCTCTACGAGGGGAGCGACGGCACGCTCAGGTAGCGGCGATCTCTAAGCCTGGATCTCGGCCCGGAAGCCTGCGTCCCTGAGGAGGGCGCGGGCCAGCGGGGCATCTTCGGAGTCGAGGGTGAGGACGAGGGCTGCCCGCTCGGTGTTCGAGTGGCGCACGTAGAGGTCCAGGATGTTGATATTGTTCGAGCCCATCAGGGTCGTGACCTCGGCGAAGACGCCGGGACGGTTCTCGACCGGAACGGCGAGATCCACGTTCTCGCCCTCCTTCTCGACCAGGATGCCGCCGAGGGCGTCGTAGGCTTCGCGGGCGTCCATGAAGCGGCGCTTTATGGCCTCTCTGTCCTGGATCTCGCTCCCCAGCTGCGCCATCGCCCCGGCGAACGCCCCCAGAGCCTGTCCCAGAGCGGGCGCGTTCTCGGCCAGGATGTCTGACCAGAGCTCCGGGTTGGAGGCCCCCACGCGCGTCAGGTCCCTGAATGACGGCCCGGCGAACGAGAGCGCCTCCGGAGAGATGTCCGAGGCGACCTTGAGCAGCGCGGCGGCCATCAGATGCGGCAGGTGTGAGAGGGCCGCCATGAGGAGATCGTGCTTCTCGGGGTCTACGGCGGTCGGGACGGCCCCGAGCTGGCGCACGAAGCTCGCGACCTCGCGGTAGTCGTCGGGATCGGTTCCTTCGGTGGGAGTGAGGAAGTAGCGGGCACCCCGGAAGAGGTCGGCCCGGGCGTTGGCGACCCCCGAGAGCTGGCTTCCGGCCATCGGGTGCCCGCCGACGAAGCGCAGGCCCTGCCGCCCGGCCTCTCGGACGATGGTGAGCTTGGTCGAGGCGACGTCGGTTACGAGGGCGCCGGTAGGGGCCAGCTCTGTGAGCAGGGCCGTGATCTTCGAGATGGGGGCCGCGAGCACGACGAGGTCCGCATCCCGCACCTCCTTGATCGTCGTGGGACGATCGATGGCGCCCAGGGAGGCGGCTTCCT
Organism: Actinomycetota bacterium; assembly: GCA_040757515.1. GTDB lineage: Bacteria > Actinomycetota > Rubrobacteria > Rubrobacterales > Rubrobacteraceae > JBFLXF01. The sequence goes on along the minus strand of JBFLXF010000657.1, from coordinate 908 downwards.
CAACCACCTCCGGCCGGTCGACGCCGACGGTCTCCCAGCCAGCCCTTCTGGCGGCGAGTCCGACGGAGCCTCCGACGAGGCCGACGCCTATGATGCCGAGCGTCCGGTTCATCCTCCGAGCGCCCCGATTACGCGGTCGTTCTCGCCGGAGTCGCCGATGGTGACCCGGCTCCAGCCGGGATAGCCGAGAGGGTCGCCCTCCCGCACCAGCACCCCGGCCCGTTCAAAGAGATCGGGACCCGTCTCGACGAGGACGAAGTTGCCCTGCGAGGGAATGTAGTTGAGCCCCGCTTCGCGGAAGGCGGCCTCGACCCGGTCTCGCTCCCGGATCACAAACTGTGCGCGGGCCGCTATCTTCTCGCGGGCGTGCATGGAGGCGGTCGCCGCCACCTGAGCCGCGAGATTCACCGAGAACGGGAAGCGCACCCGCTCGAAGTAGTCCGCGATCCGCGCGGGCGCTATCCCGTAGCCGACCCGGAATCCGGCCAGCCCGTGCGCCTTGGAGAAGGTGCGGGCGCAGACGACATTCTCGCTCTTCAGGGCGAGAGCGTGAGAGCCGTGGTAGGCCGGGTCGGCGACGAACTCCTGGTAGGCTTCGTCCAGGATCAGGAGCACGTTCTCGGGAAGCTCCGCCGCGAGATTCCGCACATCCTCCAGCGTCAGGTAGGTGCCGGTGGGGTTGTTCGGGTTGCAGAGGATGACCGCCCGCGTCCGGCCGGTAACGGCGGAGAGGATGGCTTCGGGTTTGATGCGGTGATCTTCAGTGAGCGGGACCTTCCGGGCCTCAAGGCCGAGGACGGTGGCTATGGCGGTGTAGAGGGTGAACGAAGGCCAGGGGAAGACGACCTCGCCGGGACGCTCGACGAGCTGCAGCAGGTTCAGCAGCACCTCGCTTGAGCCGTTGCCGA
>JBFLXF010000656.1:0-1916 GCA_040757515.1 Actinomycetota bacterium | reverse complement strand
CATCGCGAGGCTGCTCTACCTGCCGACCCTCCTCGTCGCCGCAGCCATCCTCGTCAAGGGCTTCGCCGAGACCGGTGACGGCTTCTCGGCCGGGATGGTGGCTGCTTTAGGCGTGCTGCTACGGTACCTCGCGTTCGGGCACGAGAAGGCGAAGAGGCTGCCGCCCGTCCGTTACGCCACGGGCATCGCCTTCGCCGGGCTGCTTGTGGCCCTCTCGGTGGCCGCCGCTCCGTTGTTTTTCGGGGAGGCCGTCCTGACCCACTATCCGCCGCCCGGCACCGAGCCCGTTCACCTGGGTACACTGGAGTTGATGACCGCGGTCCTCTTCGACTTCGGGGTCTTCTTGCTGGTCTTTGGCTTCGCGGTCGGGTTGGCTTCGTTCTTCGCCCGCGCCATCGCCGGGAAGGGAGAATATGCGGTCTATGGAAGGGGGAGGGGAAGGTGATCCTCTACTCCGCCCTGGTGTTCGCGGCGATCTTCGCCTCCGGCACGTTCCTCCTGCTCCAGCGCGATCTCACGCGTGTGGTCGTCGGGATAATCCTCGTCTCCAACTCGGCGATCTTCTTTATAATCTCGGCCGGTCTGACGCGCGGCGTCGCCCCGATCCACCCGCTGGAGGGGGCGGACTCTGTTAGCGACCCGCTGGTGCAGGCGATGGTCCTGACGGCTCTGGTTATAGGCTTCGGCGTCGCAGCCCTGCTTCTGGCGATGGTCTACCGGCTCTACGTCTCGCACGGCACGGTGGACGCGGAGGAGATTGCGGACTACGAGATGCGCCAGGCCGAGGCCCTCGAGCGCGCTGAGGACCCCGAGAGGGAAGAGGTGCCGGCGGAGGAGCAGGATGAAGAGTCGGCGCGAGAAGACCCGAGGGCCCGGTGACGGGGACGGTGGTGAGCCAGGTCTTGCCCGTCCTCCCGGTCGGTATCCCGTGGGTGCTCGCGGCCGTGCTGGCCTTCCTGGACGGCCGGCGCCGGTGGGTTGGACTTCTGGCGGCGGCGGCCCTCGGGGCGAGCCTCGTCTCACTGGTCTGGATGGCGTTCGTTGTACTCCGGGAGGGACCGCTCGCCACGGTCGCGGGCGGATGGCCGGAGAACGTGGGAATCTCGCTGCGCGCCGACGCTCTGGGAGTGACGTTCGCCCTCGTCTCTGTGGGGGTGATCCTGGTCTCGCTGCTCTATGAGATCTCTCTGGGGGTGCGCTGGCGCGCCTTCCCGGCGCTGGCGCTGCTCGTGGCCGCCGGTCTCACCGGTCTGTTCCTGACCGGTGACGCGTTCAACTTCTACGTGTTCTTCGAAATCTCCATGACCGCCTCTTTCATCTTGGCCAGCTACCGGGAGGAAGACTACCAGGTAAGGGGCGCCTTTATCTTCGCGGTGGTCAACCTGCTCGGGTCGGTCATGTTCCTCATCGGGATAGCGTCGCTGTACACGATCACCGGGAGCCTGGACATGCAGGTGATAGCCGAGAGAACGGAGGTGCTGGAGCCCATCTCGGTGATCGCCGTGGCCGCTCTGATCTTCGCGGCGTTCTTTTTGAAGCTGGGGCTGTTCCCGTTCCACTACTGGCTGCCCGCCGTCTACGTGGGCAGCCACCCGCCGGTCGCGGCCATACTCTCGGGAGCGCTCGCAAACATCGGGGGATACGGGCTTCTGCGCTTCGGAGGCGATATCCTGTCGCGCGAGCTGGAGCTCGGTTCGACGGCCGTGCTGGTCCTCGGGAGCGCGAGCATAGTCTATGGGGCGTTGCAGGCGATCTCGCGCCGCGACACCTCGGAGGTGATGGCCTACTCGGCCATCGGGCAGGTCGGTTATGTCCTCCTGGCCCTGGGCGTCGCGGGCCCCGTGGGGTACGCGGCGGCCATTGTCTACTCGGTCGTGAACTCGCTGAACAAGGGAGTGGTCTTCCTCGCCGCCGGG
>JBFLXF010000655.1:0-1920 GCA_040757515.1 Actinomycetota bacterium | reverse complement strand
GCCGCCCGCGATCACCAAGAGGCCACGGTGCGGCTCTTGCAAGACCTGATCCGGGTGAGGAGCGTAAACCCCTGGTTCGAGAACGGGGAGGCGAAATCGGGCGAAGCGGAGGTCCAAGAGGTCCTCGCGAGGCGTTTGGAGCGGCTGGGCGCCAGGATCGACCGCTGGGAGCCCAGCAGCGAGGACCTGGCGCGTTACGCGGGCGGTCCCGGCTACTACCCGGGCCGCGACTTCCAGGGTCGTCCCAACCTCGTCGGCACCCTGCCGGGCAGCGGCGGGGGCCGGTCCCTCATCCTCCTGGGTCACGCCGACGTCGTGAGCCCGGGCGACGGGTGGACCATGGACCCTTTTGCCGGGGAGCGCATTAACGGGAAGATCTACGGCCGCGGCGCCTCGGATATGAAGGGCGGGACGGCCGCGGCGCTCGCCGCCCTCGAGGTACTCCACGGCCTGGGCGTGCGCCTCAGGGGAGACGTGGTCTTCGCCTCCGTCGTAGACGAGGAGGCAGGCGGGATGGGCACCCTCGCGTTCGTGGACCGCGGTTACCGGGCAGACGGGGCAATAATCCCCGAGCCGAGCGACCTCAAGGTGGCACCTCTGTGCAGGGGCATCCTGTGGGGCCGGCTGACGATTCCGGGACGGTCCAGCCACATAGAGATGCCGCAGCCCGACTGGCGGAAGGGCGGCGCCGTGGATGCCATAGCCATCGGCCGGAAGTTCCTGGACGCCATCGATCGCCTCAACGACGAGTGGGCCAGGGATCCCGCCAAGAACCATCCCCTCCTGCCGCTGCCGTGCCAAGTCAAGGTCGCCATGATCGAGGCCGGCGAGTATCCCACGGCCTATGCCAACAGCATGAAGGTCACCTTCAACGTCCAGTACTTGCCGGCCGAGCGCGACGAAAGGATGCTCGGCGGCCGCGTCAAGGCCAGCCTGGAGGGTTTCTTCGCCGAGGTGGCCTGCGAAGATCCCTGGTTGCGGGAGCATCCACCGCACGTGGAGTGGCTGGTCGATGCCGACTGCGCCGAGACCCCTGCCGACGATCCCCTGGTGGCGGTTACCAGGCAGGCGGCGGAGACCGCTGGGGCGGGGGGCGTGGTCGAAGGCATCGCTTCCCACACCGACATGGGGCTACTCGTCAACTCCGGCGTGCCGACGGTCAACTTCGGACCGGGTTCGCCGAGTCTCGCACACCAGTCGGACGAGCACGTCGACGAGGAGAACCTCTATTTAGCTACGGCGGCGCTCGCGCTCGCTATCCTGGAGTGGTGCGGATGATCATCAGACGCTTGCTCGGCTACCGCGAGGGACCCATCGTCGCCTTGCTCGTGTTGGAGGTCGCGTTCTTCTCTATCGTCTCGGACAACTTCGCCACGCTGAACAACCTGAGGACCGTGCTGGTGAACCTCACCGAGCTGGCGCTCGTCTCGGTGGGGCTGACCCTGATCGTCATACAAAAAGAGATCGACGTCTCGGTGGGCTCGATTCTGGGCGTAGTCGCCGTGCTTGCGGGCTCGGCTTTGCTAGCCGGGCTGCCGGCCCCGCTGGTGTTCTTGATCTCGTTGGGCGCGGGCGCAGCATTGGGGCTCTTCAACGGCGTCCTCGTCACCTTCGGGCGTGTCCCTCCCATCATCGCTACCCTGGGCACCTTCAACCTCTGGCGCGCGGCCATCCTCCTCTTGCTGGGCGGCCAGTTCCTCACGGGCATACCCAGCTTCAGTCCGACCCTGGAAAGGGGCAGCGTGCTTGGCGTGCCCTTGCGGTTCCTGCTGGTCCTGGCAGTCTACGCCGTCTTCTGGTACGTGTTGCGCTACAGGGTCATAGGGCGGACCATCTACGCCATAGGCAACAACGAGGAGGCCGCCCGGCTCGCTGGGCTGAACGTTCGGCGGGCGAAGCTCTTCAGCTACACGACGATGG
>JBFLXF010000654.1:0-1921 GCA_040757515.1 Actinomycetota bacterium | reverse complement strand
GACGCCCGACGCGGAGCTGACGGCGCTCTCCACCGCCCCCAAGGGGGCGGTCGCCGAGGCGTTCGAGTACCTGCGGCACGGCGGCGTGCACAACACCGAGAACCTGCTGCGCTTCGTGGCCGACACGGTGCTCCTGGCGGGCCATGGCTTCGAGCCGCCCGCGCCGCTGCCGGACGTAGGCGTCTACCATCCCGCGCTCCCCGAGGGGGCCACGCTCGATGGCCTGCTGGCGCTGCACGACCGGGGACGGCCGACCGTGGGCGTGGTCTTCTACCGGGCCCACCTGGCGGGAGGGAACACCGCCTTCGTCGACGCGCTCGTGGAGGCGCTGGAGGCCGCCGGTGCGAACGCCCTGCCCGTCTACTGCTACTCGCTGCGGGCCGGCGAGGGGGGAGCGGTGCCCGCCCTGGAGCTCCTGAAGGGGCGCGTTGACTGCCTCCTCGCGACCGTGCTGGCGGGAGGGGGCTCGGGCGCCGCCGACGCGCGCCGGGCGGGAGACCCGGAGGGCTGGCTGGAGTGGGAGGTCCCCGCGCTCGAAGAGCTCGGCGTCCCCGTCGTGCAGGGACTGTGCGCGACCTCCTCCCGGGAGGCCTGGCTCGGCTCCGACGCCGGGCTCTCGCCGCTGGACACGGCGTGGCAGGTCGCGATCCCCGAGTTCGACGGGCGCGTGATCTCCGTCCCCTTCTCCTTCAAGGAGACGCTGCGCGACGGCTCGCCCGTGGGGGCGCCGCTCACCGTCTACCGCGCCGACCCGGAGCGCGCCCGCCGCGTCGCGGGCCTGGCCGCCCGCCTCGCCCGCCTGGCCCGCAAGCCCAACGCGCAGAAGCGGGTCGCCCTCCTGCTCTCCAACTACCCGACGAAGCACTCGCGGGTCGGCAACGCCGTCGGCCTCGACACCCCGAGGAGCGCCGTGCGGCTCCTCGGAGCGATGCGCGAGGCCGGTTACCGGGTGGACGGAGCGCCGGAGGAGGGAGACGCCCTCATCCACGCCCTCATCGCCGCCGGCGGCCACGACCTGGAGTTCCTCAACGCCGAGCAGCTCGCGGGCGCGGTCGGGCGGCTCGAGGCCGGGCGCTACGCGGAGTGGTTCGGGCGGCTGCCCGGGGAGTTGCGCGAGAGGGTCGAGGCGCACTGGGGGCCGCCGCCGGGAGATCTGTACGTGGACGGCGGGGAGCTAGTGGTCGCGGGCCTCTCCTTCGGCGACGTCTTCGTCGGCATCCAGCCGCCGCGCGGCTTCGGAGAGAACCCTATCGCCGTCTACCACGACCCGGACCTCCCGCCGACGCACCACTATCTGGCCGCCTACTGGTGGCTCATCGAGGGGTTCGGCGCCGACGCCATAGTCCACCTCGGCAAACACGGGACTCTGGAGTGGCTGCCGGGCAAGTCGCTCGGGCTCTCGCCTTCTTGCGCCCCGGACGCTGCTCTACGCGACGTACCCCTCTTCTACCCCTTCGTCGTCAACGACCCCGGAGAGGGGACGCAGGCCAAGCGGCGGGCGCACGCCGTCGTGGTGGACCACCTGATCCCCCCGATGACCCGCGCCGAGACCTACGACGACCTCGCGCGCCTGGAGCAGCTCCTCGATGAGTACTACCAGGTGGAGACCCTCGATCCCTCGAAGCTCCCGCAGATAGAGGCTCGCATCTGGGAGACGCTGCGCGACGCCGAGCTGCACCGCGACCTCGGCGTCGAGGAGCGCCCCGAGGAGTTCGGCGAGTTCCTGGGGCACGTGGACGGCTACCTCTGCGAGATAAAGGACCTCCCCATCCGGGGCGGCCTGCACGTGCTCGGCGAGCCCCCGAAGGGCGAGCCCCTGCGCCACCTAGTCGCCGCCATGCTGCGCCTCGGCGCCGGCGAGATCCCCGGCCTGCGCCGCGCCGTTGGAGCGGCCTTCGGCCTCGACGAGCGCGCCCTCGCC
>JBFLXF010000653.1:0-1923 GCA_040757515.1 Actinomycetota bacterium | reverse complement strand
TCCCGCCAAGATTCGATCCCGCCGCTACTCCAGGTAGGCCGAGATCAGGGCGAAGAGGGCGAAGCCGGCCACGAACACGACGGGCGAGAGCGGGGAGTCGGCGACCTCTTCGTGGGCTTCCGGCACCAGCTCCTCGATTACCAGCGTTGTGAGGACGCCTGCGGTGAAGGTGAGGAGCATGAGCTGGTAGAGCTCGGGGTGCCCCTTCATGGTCCAGTAGCCGACCGTGGCCCCCAGGAAGATCGGCACCGCGAAGGCCGCCGAGAGCAAGAGGCGGGTGCGCCGGCGCACGTCCTGGCCCCTGAAGCCGGCGATGGTGGCGTACCCCTCGGGGACGTCGGCGGGCACCTGACCGAGGGCCAGGAGCAGGCCCAAGCCCACGGCCAACGTCGAGCCGGTGCCGATCATCACCCCATCGGAAAACAGGTCGATCGCCACGCCGAAGAAGATCACCCACGGCCCGGCCTCTCCTCCGCCACCGAGCCGCTCGTTCAGCCGCTCGATCGTCTGGCTCAAGGCGACGAAGAAGACGCCCCCCAGGACGAAGGAGAGGATTATGAGCCAGGGCGGATCCGCCTCCATCGCCCGGGGCAAGAGCTCGACGGCCACGACCGCTATCACCACGCCGGCGGCCGCGTGCAAGGCGAGGTTGAGCGTAAGGCGCGAGACGGGGAACAGCTCGGCGAGCGCCCCCCCGAAGAAGTTCCCGAGGGCCGGCATCGCGGCCAACAGCAACACTATCAGGTACTCGCGCATGAGCGCCTACCCGTCCTCGTACTGCCTCAAGGCCAGCCAGAGCCCGCCGGCCACCTCGACCGCGGCCAGGACCCTGGTTAGGGCCGGGCGTTCGGCGAAGGCCTCCATCGCCCGCCTGTAACCCTCCGGGCCGAACCTCCACAGGAGGCTGTGTCTGCGGGGGGCCACGAGTGCTATAACCCCGTCCCCGATGGCGAGCATAGCGATCAGCTCCGTAAATCTCTTCTTGTCCATGGATCTGCTCCTTTCCTGGTAACCGCCGTTGAAACGGACGGATCGCCTACAGGACGTTCAACACCCAGAAGAGCACCACGGCCAGATAGGCTACGTAGGCGCCGTCGATCACCAGCACCTCCCACCGCTTGAAGCCGTGCTCCCGAGAGCCCCAGTGCAACAGCGCGGCGTAGAGGGCGGGCATCAGCGCCACGAACGCCAGGTTCACCCAATAGAGCCGGAAGTCTTTGACGGGCACCGTAACCAGCGCCAGAGGGAAGAAGGCTATCGTCATGGTCACCGCGTGGTCGCCGAGCACGCTGGTTGCTGCGGAGGTCACCTGCCCGCTCTTGGTGACGCTCCAGGTGGCGAAGATCTCCGGCAGCGCGGCCATCGTGGCGGTGATGAACAGACCTCCGATCAGGGGCGAGATCCCCAGAGCGGAGGCGATGTTCTTCGTCGAAGCGACGGTGAAATAGGCGCCGACGGCGAGCACGGCCACCCCCGCGACGGCCAGCAAAATCTCCTTCTTCTTCCATTGCACGTCTTCGCCTTCCCCGCGGCCCCGGAATATGGCCTGTCCCAGGTACGCGAGGTAGGCGGCGAGCATGATCCAGCCGTCCACCGGTTGCAGACCACGCCAAGGCGCCGGCAGGGTGAGCAAGGCGACCAGCGCGAGGATCGCCAGGTAAGGGAGCGCCTGCACCGTCACCGCCTCGTGCTTGACGCGCACCAGGTGCTCCCCGAGGTGGCGCTCGTGGTCCGCTCGGCTCTCCGGGTCCCGAGCGCCGCCCGACGATCCTCCCTCACCCCCTTGCCCGCCGCCCGAACCGCCGGGGCGCATCCCGCGGGAGGCCAGGTAGGCGGTGGTGACCATCAGCGGGATGGCGATGATGTTCGAGCCGAGCATGGCCCCGAGCCCGATCTCGGCGACGCCCCGGATCGCGCTCGTGG
>JBFLXF010000652.1:0-1925 GCA_040757515.1 Actinomycetota bacterium | reverse complement strand
TCGGGGGAGAGGAGCTAGCCCGTGGCGACCCTCCGCGACCTCAAACGGCAGATAACCTCGATAAAGAACATCGCCAAGGTCACGGAGGCGCTCCAGACCGTCTCCGCGGTCAAGTTCCGCAAGGCCGAGGCGCGCGTCAAGCGCGCCCGGCCCTACGCCGAGAACATGGAGCAGATGATGCGCGACGTCGCCCGTCGTGCACAGGGCAACATCCCGCTCCTGGTCGGGCGTGACGTGAGGCGGATAGCGGTCGCCACCCTCACCGCCGACCGCGGCCTCGCCGGCGGCTTCAACGCCCAGGTGCTCCGGCGTACGGTACAGTTCCGGCGCGAGCGCGACGCGGAGATGGTCCAGGTGGCGAGCGGCCGCAAGGCAGTCGCCTTCTTCCGCTTCCGGCGGTACCCGCTGGCGGAGGTCTACACCGGTTTCTCGGACAACCCGAGCTACGAGAACGCGCGAGAGATAGGCCGCCGGCTCACCGGACTTTTCGAGGACGAGGAGGCCGACGAGGTCTACCTGGTCTACAATCGCTTCGAGAGCGCCCTCACCCAGCGGCCGGTCGTGACCCGGCTGCTCCCGGTCGCCCCGGAAGAGGACGACGAGGGGCGGCAGGATGAGGCCTCGCCCTCCTACCTGGAGTACGTGCCAGACGCGGAGACGATCCTCGAGCGCTTGGTTCCGCGCTACGTGGAGACGATGGTGTGGCAGGCTCTCCTGGAGAGCGCCGCCGGGGAGCACGGGGCGCGCATGACGGCGATGAAGAACGCCACAGACAACGCGAACGATCTGGCCAGACAGCTCACGCTGGAGATGAACAAGGCCCGGCAGGCTCAGATCACGCGCGAGATCATCGAGATAGCGGCAGGCGCCGACGCCCTGGCCGCTGGTTAGGCAAGCGGCAGGAGGAGATCCTCAGAGATGACCGAGAGCGAGCAGACGCGAAGCACGGTGGAGAATGGCGCTCCCGACGGCCAGGGGGTCGAGCAGCAGGCGGAACGCAACGGTCGTAAAGGCCGCCCGGCCGGGACGGGCACCGTCGTCGAGGTCAAGGGACCGGTCGTGGACGTCAGGTTCAAGCCGGAGGAGATCCCCGAGATCTACAACGCCCTCACCGTGGAGTTCGAAGTGGATGGCGAGCAGCAGCGCCTTACCTTGGAGGTGCAGCAGCTGCTCGGCGACGACATGGTGCGCACGGTGGCGATGTCTTCGACCGACGGTCTCAGGCGGGGCCTGGAGGTGCAGGACACCGGGCGTCCCATAGCCGTCCCCGTGGGCAAGAATGTGCTCGGTCGCGTGCTCAACGTGCTCGGCGAGCCCGTGGACGAACAGGGACCGGTGGAGGAACCGGAGGATTACTGGCCGATCCACCGCCCCGCTCCGAAGTTCGAAGACCTTACGACGCAGGCCGAGCAGTTCGTCACCGGCATCAAGGTCATAGACCTCCTGTGCCCGGTGCGGCGAGGCGGCAAGGTGGGTCTCTTCGGTGGCGCGGGCGTCGGCAAGACGGTAGTTATCCAGGAGTTGATCAACAACATCGCCTATCAGTACGAGGGCACCTCGGTCTTCGCCGGTGTCGGCGAGCGCACACGCGAGGGGAACGACCTCTACCTCGAGTTCGAGGAGGCCGGCATCCTCGGGAACGTCGGCCTCGTCTTCGGGCAGATGAACGAGCCGCCCGGCGCCCGCTTCCGCGTGGGTCTCACCGGGGTGACCATCGCCGAGTACTTCCGCGAGGTGATGGGCCAGGACGTTCTCTTCTTCGTGGACAATATCTTCCGCTTCGTGCAGGCCGGCAATGAGGTCTCCGCTCTCATGGGACGCATGCCCTCCGAGGTCGGCTACCAGCCCACTTTGGGAACTGAGATGGGCGCTCTACAGGAGCGTATCACCTCCACGAAGAATGGTTCGATCACCTCTTTCCAGGC
>JBFLXF010000651.1:0-1925 GCA_040757515.1 Actinomycetota bacterium | reverse complement strand
ACGGACCCGAGGCAGTGGGGGGTGAACGCCTGGGTCTCGGATCTCGTCCCGCACCTGGCATACGGGTTTATGGCGGCCCTCGCCTATGAGAACTTCGCCGGAGAGCGATGAGCGAGAGGGCGGCGCCGGAGAGAGGCGAGGGGTACACCGTCGTCGGAGTCCTAGAGGATGGCGCCGGTCTCAACCAGGCCGTCAGGGAGATACGGAACCTCGGCGTGAGCAGCGATGATCTGACCGTGCTGCTTAAGCGGGCCGATCCCGCCGAACCCGAGCCCTTTCCGGATGGCACCCGCTACATCGTTATCCCCGACGACCTGCGGGGGCTGGAGATCCCCATAGGGTTCGCCGCCGTCTTCGTCGTCTCCGGGTTGCTCTTCGCGTTCACCGCGCCGGTGATCGGCGCGGTCACCTTCGTGTTCTTTATCGCTCTGGCGGCGGTACTGGCCGCGGGCTCCTTCACGCGGGTGGGGGCGGACCCCGTCCTCACCGAGATGGAGGTGCCTTCGGAGGAGTCCGGGGTCTGGAACGACCGGTTCGAGAGGGGCAAGGTGCTGCTCTTCGCCGCTACCGCAGAGCGGCGTCTCGTCCGGCCGATCTGCGAGGTGCTGCGCGGGCAGAGCGCGGACTTCTATGTCGTGGACCGGTGGCTGGAGCCCCGGCCCGTAAGCGGGGCTATGCTGCGGCGCGCGGGGGCTGCGGAGGGAGAGCGTGCAGGGCGTCGGGGAGAGATAGGGCGCTGACGATGGGTTCCTTAGCCGCACAGCTTCCGCATCTTCTGGCCCTCCAGGAGTTCGAGCTCCCGGCGCTCGAGTACCCCGTCCTGGGGGCGCGGGGGATCATAGGCGCGGTGATGCTCCTGCACATCTTCTTCGCGACGCTCTTCGTGGGCTATGCCGTGGGATCTCCGGCGCTGCAGCTGTGGGGGAGGCGCACGGGCAACGAGCGGATGGAACGTCTCGCCGGCTCGATAGCACACTTCAACGTGCTCACCTTCAGCGCGGGCGCTACCTGGGCGGTGATGTTCCTGGTGCTGCTTGTGGGGCTCTACCCGAGGGTCGCGAGCGCGCTCTTCATCCACTTCTTCTGGTTTTTCCCGGTGGTCGCTATGACCGCTATGGTGCTCACCCTCTATTTCTTCTACATCCACTTCTACAGGGGACAACGCCAGAACGTATGGGCGGGCTTCGCGGCCGCCTTCTTTATCCTGCTCTGGCAGGCGATCCTGACCGGGATGGACACGTTCATGGTGACGGGCGGCGGGGCGGGCGGGCAGGAGATCCGGGGCGAGGACGTAAGCAGTCCCCTGGCCGCGCTCGATAGCATCTTCAACCCCATGTTCGCGACGCAGACCCTCCACCGGACCTTCGGGAACCTCTCCTGGCCGGCCTACGCCGTCGCAGCGTGGGCGGGGTTCATGTACACGCGCTCCAAGAACGCCGAGGACCGGTCCTTCTACGACTGGGCAGGCTCGATGGGCGTGATCTGGGGCACCGTCTTCCTGCTGCTCCAGCCCTTTGTCGGCTTCCTGACGGCCTACAGCATGTCCGGTCTGGAGTACCGGGGGGAGGACCTGGAGATGGCGGGCGCCTCCGGTCCCTTCGACCGGCTGGTGGGGGCCGGGCCAGACACCTTCACCTCCGCTCTGCTGCATGTGAACCTGATCCTCATCGTGCTCTTGTTCGTGCTCTCGAACCTCGCGATGTACCTTGGGGCCGGGCGGCATCCCGAACGGGCGGGGCAGGCGCCGATACGATTCTTCGCCCTTATTGCGGCGGGGGCGGGGGCATACTCTGTCTCCCCGCTGGCGCAGTTTCCGTTTCTTTACATGCGCTACATCATGCTCGCCGTGATGGTCCTGGCCACCTCAGGCGCCCTCATCTCCTATGTGCGGGGCCGCAGGAGCTTCAGGTTCGGCAGCCCGGGGG
>JBFLXF010000650.1:0-1927 GCA_040757515.1 Actinomycetota bacterium | reverse complement strand
CGGACCCGGTCCATCAATCGTCTCAGAGACGTCCTCCTTTCCCTCTTTCCGGCCCTGGAGCGTACGCTGGACCTCAACGCCAAGGGCGCCCTCATCCTGGTGCGCCACTACCAGACCCCCTACGCCATCCGCCGTATGGGCCTCTCGCGCCTCACCACCTTCCTCAAGAACCGCGGCGTCAAGGGAGCCGAGGACATCGCCCACAAAGCACTCAGCGCGGCCAAGGCCCAGAGCGTCACCCTCCCGGCTGAGGACGTAGCCGCCACGATCTGCGCCGAGCTTGCCGAGGAGACGCTCGCTCTCAAGGAGAGCATCGGGACTCTCGATGGGGAGCTCGGTCGGCGTTTTTTCGCCCGTCCCGAGGCTCGGATCCTCTCTAGCCTGCCTGGCATGGGTCCGATCCTCGGGGCCGAGTTCCTGGTCTGTGTGGGGGACCTCTCGGCCTTCGAGAGCGCCGACCAACTCGCCGCCTACGCCGGGCTGGTGCCGGCCGCCCACGACTCCGGAAAGCGGGTCGGTAACAACCGCAGGATGCGCGGGGGCAACAAGGTACTCAAGCGGGTCTTCTACCAGTCGGCGTTTGCCAGCTTGCGCTCTTCGCCTCACTCCAGAGCCTTCTACGACCGCAAGAGACGGGAGGGCAAGAAGCACACCCAGGCCCTCATCGCACTGGCTCGTCGGAGGGTCAACGTTCTGTGGGCGATGCTGCGCGACGAAACCACCTTCGTGGTCTCGCCTGCAGCTTGACATTTTCATAGAGATTCCTTTCCTCGGGCGCCGGGGTTTCGGCGCCGACCTTCCCCTCAACTCTCCTCTTCGACGTACTTCCTTATGGCGCCCAGCATGACCTCGGCGCCGAGCGCCGCGTCCGCCGGGTCGGCGTCTTCCTCCGGCGAGTGGCTGATGCCGTCCTTGCACGGGACGAAGACCATCGCACTCGGCACGCGGTCGGCGACGCTCATCGTGTCGTGGGCCGCCCCCGAGTGCATCACCATGTAAGGCTCGCCGCTCGCCTCCGCCGCCTCTTCCAGAGCGCCCGCCACGCGCGCGTCCAGCGGCGTCGCCGGCAGGGTCTGGCGTTGGACGTACCCGGCTCTCGCGCCGCGCCGCCCGGCGGCTTCCTCCGCGAACGCGGCGATGTCGCGGGCGACGCCGCGGAAGCCCTCCTCGTCCACGCCGCGGATGTCGAGGGAGAACCTGGCCCACCCGGGGACGGCGTTGATGAGGTTCGGGCGAAGCTCGATCTCCCCGACGGTCCCGACCGTCCCCTTCCCGGCCTCTTTGGCGAGCCGCTCCAGCTCCAGCATGCACTCAGCGGCGACGAGGGAGGCGTCCTGGCGGAAGTCCATCGGGGTCGCCCCGGCGTGGTCGCTGCGGCCGTGGACGGTGATGTCGGCGTGGACGTAGCCCGCTATGGCGTTCACCACGCCGATGCGGTTGCCCGTGTCCTGGAGCACGCGCGCCTGCTCGATGTGCAGCTCGATCCAACCGATGAGGTCATCGAGGATGTGGATGGCCTCACGCCACTTCTCTGGCTCGTAGCCGGCCTCCTCCGCGTGCTCCCAGAAGCTCCTGCCGTCGTCTATCGCGCGGAACTTCTCGCGCAGCTCTTCCTCGCTCACCCTCTGCGCGACTATGCGGCTCCCGAGAAGCATCTGCCCGAAGCCCGAACCCTCCTCCTCCAGGAAGGAGACGAGCTGGAGCGGGAGGTTCAGCCCCAACTCCTCGTTGAGGCGGCAGACTTCGAGGGCGGCCGCGACGCCCATCGTGCCGTCGTACTTGCCTCCGTTGCGGTTCGAGTCGCAGTGCGAGCCGACGCCGAAGACCTTCTCTCCCCTGGGGCGGTTCCGGGCGACGAGCGTGCCGACGGGGTCCTCGTAGTGCTCGAAGCCCAGAGCCTCCAGCTCCCCGATGAAGTAGTCGAGGG
>JBFLXF010000649.1:0-1928 GCA_040757515.1 Actinomycetota bacterium | reverse complement strand
CGGGGTCGTCGGTCTCGATCTCGCGCCACCCCAGCTCGGGCGCCGGCGCGCGCTCCACCCTCCCGCCGAGCACCGCCGAGAGCGCCTCCCCGCCGAAGCAGAGCCCCAAGACCGGCACTCTCTCCTGCACCGCCCGCTCGATGAGCCTGAGCTCCTCAACGACGGCGGGCTCGTGGGTGTCGTTCGGCCCGTACGGCGAGCCGAGCGAGGCGACGAACCGGTATCGCGCCGGGTCCGGTGCCGGGGCCCCGTCCCAGGACGGCACGACCTCGAACGGGATGCCGCGCTCGCGCAGCCAGTCGGCCAAAAGCCCCGGCGGCGTCATCCTCTCGTGCTGGCGCACCAGCGCGGGCCTCAACTCCCCGCCCTTCCGGCCTCTGCCATCCTCTCCGCCTCCTCCTCAGGAACGGCTAGCGCGACGTGGAGCGTGCTGGCGGAGACCTCGGGCTGCTCGCCGGGCCCGGAGAGGTCCACCTCCCACTCTTCGACGGTGTTCGAGAGGCGGCCTATGCCCTCTATCTCGACCTCCACCACGTCGCCGGGCTGCATGGGCCGGGAGTTGGCGGGCGTCCCGGTGAGAACCACGTCGCCGGGCTCGAGCGTGATGAGGCGGCACAGGTCCGCGAGCTGGTAGGCGACGCCGAAGAGCAGATCCTCCGCCCCTCCTTCCTGCACGACCTCGCCGTTGAGGTAGGTGCGCAACACGAAGTCCTCGGGGTCGAACTCAGAGGCGGGCACCACCTCCGGCCCGAGCGGCAGAAAGCCGTCCTGTCCCTTTACCCGCAGCATCGAGCCCCGGTCGGCGTGCCGGAAGTCGTGCAGCCCAACGTCGTTGGCACAGGTGTAGCCCGCCACGTACGAGAGCGCCTCCTCCACCCCCACGCCTTTCATCCGCCGCCCGACGATGACCGCGAGCTCACCCTCGTAGTTGAGAAAGCGGGTCCCCGCAGGCCGCCGCACCACCTCCCGGTGCCCGTTGAGCGCCGAAGGCGGCTTGAGAAAGTACGAGGGCTGCGAGGGAACTTGCGCCCCGTACTCCTCGACCCGGCTCCGGTAGGTGAGGTGTACCGCGATGATCTTCGTGGGCTCCACCGGAGCCAGATACCGCGCCTCGGCCTCCGGGACGCGCCCGCCGCCCTCCAGCAAGATCGCCTCTCCCTCCCGCCGTCCCCAAGCCGCAGTGCCAGCGTGCAGCACACGTATCCCATATCCGGCCTCTATCGCCTCGATCGATCTCATGTCACTCACCCCGAAAACTCTTCAGGTTCTCTAGAATGGATACATTATCCAGGACAGGACAGCGTGTCAAGAGGTTTGCACCTTTATTGAATAATGTATCCAGACGGCTTATGATCGGCGCATGGACGCTGTGTCTCGCACAAGCCGGGACAAGGACCGGATCCGGGTTGACTCCGTCGTGGATCTCGCGTACCGCAGGATCCGGGACCTTGTTTTGAGTGGGGAGCTCGCTCCGGGGGCGAGGCTTGGGCAGGTGGAGTTGGCGGAGCGGTTCGGGATCTCGCGCACGCCGGTCAGGGAGGCGCTGCGGCGGCTTGCGGGCGAGGGGCTGGTGGATCAGATCTCCAACCGGGGTTTCAGGGTCGCCGACCTTGGGCTCGACGCCGTGCTGCGGCGCCTGGAGGTACGGGCGCTGTTGGAGCCCGGAATCGCGAGGCTTGCAGCGGAGCGGCGGAGCAAGCGCGACGTCGAGCGCCTAAAGGCCGCGATATCGCGTGAGGAGGTGGCGCGCAGCGGTATCGCCGCGCACGACGCCAGCCGGGACTTCCACGTCGCGCTCGCTCGGGCCGCCGGCAACGAGGAGCTCGTACGGGTGCTGGAGACACTATGGCTTGTGGAGGTGGGTCGGCGCCTGCTCTCCAAGCGCTACGCCGTCTCCGACTGGCAGGCCGAGGACGTCGAGGAGCACC
>JBFLXF010000648.1:0-1932 GCA_040757515.1 Actinomycetota bacterium | reverse complement strand
CAAGCTGCGCGGGCTCCTCATGAGACGCGCCGGCCTGCGCTGGCGGGCGGGGAGCCTCGGAGAGTCCGCCCGCGACTACGAGGAGGCGCTGGAGTTGGCGCACGAACACGGCGAGACGGCGGGCGAGGCGGCGGCGCTCGCGAGCCTGAGCGTGGTCCACCGGGACCTGGGAGACCCGAGAGTGGCGCTCCGTTGCGGTCGGGCCGCCCTCCGGTTACTGCAAGATCTCGACGATCCCCAAGCCGAGGCCTACGTCTTGTACAGCCTGGCCGAGAGCTATGCGAGCCTCGGGCACCACTCGAGCGCCCTCTCTTGCCTCAAGCGCTCGCTGCGCCTGCGCCGGAGGATCGGCGACAAAGACGGCGAGGCAAGGATCTTGCGCGATATCGCCAAGGTCTCCGGGTCCCCGGGGAATACGGACCGCACCGGCAAAGCTCGAACGAGACCGCGTCGAAAGAGAAGCGCCGGAAGAGGTTCGTAAAGTCGTCGCCACTACCAGGAGGAGTTGCCGAATGCCGAAGTACATAGTCGTCCGGACGGTCGGTCAGATCTCCGAGGAGGAGATACAGGCTGCGGCCCTCAGGTCCATAGAGACCCTGGACCGGATGCCGGGGGTGCGCTGGATCCGCTCCTACTACTCCGCCGAGGAGGGCAAGCTCTACTGCGAGTACGAGGCCCCGAGCGTGGACCTCATCTTCGAGCACGCCCTGCTGGCGAACCTACCGGTCGACCGGGCCGGGGTGGTGCGGGAGCTCGAACCCTCGATGTTCCGGTAGATCCTCTACGCGATGAGGTCCGGCCGCAGCCCGCGATGGTTTTCTCACGCCCGCTCCCCCTGCCATAGAACTTCTTTCAGCGGCACAAACGTGCGGTAAATTCTCACCGGCACGCCGGTTGGGACTTTCACGTCAATAGATGGTCGGCAAGGAAGCGCGCCTGGGCGGAAGACGCCCGCTCGAACTCTTCGCTTGGGAAGTACACCAGACCGAAATGGCCGCCATCGATCTCTATCCATTCCTTGGGACCTGCGAGCTTGTCGTAGGCGTCGCGCGCCACGGCGGGCGAGGCGCCGATCATCTCGTCCTGCGGGGACACTACGAAAACGGTTGGACAACGGACGTGCGTCGCGCAGAGCCCCGGGTGCCACGCTACCGGAGTTTTCGGTTGCGCTCGCGTCACGTCGTTCACCCAGCCACTACCGAAGCGCCCCCCATATTCTATGAACCACCGGTACGCCGTGAGCGGTTGGAGCGCCGAAGGTCGGCGGATCTGGTCGTCGGAGACGACCGGCAACGGACCCTGGACCTCCCCTTCGGACGGCTCGACGGCACCAGAGAGGATCGTCTCCTTGAACGCCCGGTAAAGAGAGCCGTCAGGGTCCACAGGAGGCAGCTCACGCCCGAGGGCGGGCACCTGCGCGACCAAAGCGGCGACGCGCCCGTCGATGCCTGCTACTGCCAACGCGACTCCGCCGCTAAAGCTGTCGCCCCATAGCGCGACCCGGCTCGCGTCCACCCCTTCGAGGCCTCTTCCATACGAGATGGCGTCGCGGTAACCGCGGGCCTGGATCCAGGGATTGACCTGCAGGCGGGGCTCGCCACCGCTGTCCCCGAAGCCGCGATGATCGTAGAGCAACACGGCCAGACCGGCCGCGCGAAAGACCTCCGCGTACTTGTCCGCGGTCATGTGCCGGGTAGCGGAGAAACCGTGGGCCATCACCACGAGCGGCCACGGCGGGCCGGGATCCGGCACATAAATCCATCCGCTGAGCTCCGCTCCTTCCGAATGGAACGTGATGTCCCGCCTCATCGAAGCCTCCCCGTGCCCTGCAGGCCTGACTCGTTGCTCTTCTCCGGGAAGAGGCAGACAGCTTTGCCGTGAGAGGCCTCCATCTCGATCGCCACGAGCAGAAGGAGACCCGCCTCCTTGGAG
>JBFLXF010000647.1:0-1933 GCA_040757515.1 Actinomycetota bacterium | reverse complement strand
CGTTCTGCCTCCAGCGCCTCGAACGCCTCCCTCTTGAGCGGGCCGAGCTCCCTGCCGACGCGACGCTCCATCTCCGCGCGCGCTGCGGCGTAGCCGCGGGCCTCGATCTCTGCGTGCAGGTTCCGGCGCAGCTCTCTGGCGGTTGAGACGAAGCCCTCTACGGCCTCGCGCGTCCCCGCCTCCAGCCACACCGAGCGCGGCGGGTAGATGCGCGAGAGCTCGGCCAGCAACCTCGCGACCTCCGCCTCCCTCGCTCTGCGCTCATCCTCATCGTCGTCATAGAGCGAGTACCAGGCGACGAAGGCGCGGTAGAGTCTCCTGAGCGCGTCCCGCACCTGCGCAACGGAGCGCTCCCGCCGGGCGGCCGCGCGCCCGCCTTCTGTCATATACATGTCATCCTCCGGACTCTCTATGCTCGCACCCGAAGTGCCTACAACATATCGTTGCGCAAAGCGGGTAAGATAGCACAGGTTGGGCGTGGCCCGAAAACCGGTGACAGGGGTGCCTGGATCCCGTCTCGCGCCGGTTGCGTTTCTCCTCGGCATCTGTGAGAACGTCCCGCAGGGTTAACCGGCGATGAAAGAAAGGATAAAGGTTCGTTAAACGCCGCCTCGGCACGCCTCTTGCCCGTTGCGCTCCATCTTGAGAGTCCTTTACATTAGGCGCGATTTGACCGACCTTACCGAGAGATCCGGGCGTCCGAAGAGTGTCGGGCGGGGCGAGCCCTTCGTCCGTGTTCGCAGCCTTGCCTTACCCTTTGGCGTGCTGGCGCTCGCTGCCTTCGTGTACGGCCTCTACGGCTTCGACGGCCCTCTCTACCGGGATTACGGCATCTACCTCTACGGCGGCCAGCGGTTCGCCGAAGGTGTTCCCCCCTACGCCGGCATCTTTGATCATAAGGGTCCGCTGCCGCAGGCGCTCGCGGGTTTAGGGATACTCCTCTTCGCCCCTGTGGGACTAGGCGACGTCTACGCCGCCCGGCTGGCGTTCTTCTTGGCCGGCTGTCTCTCGGCGGTCGCGGTCTACCTGCTCGGGGAGGGGGTGTTCCGGTCGCGGGCCACGGGGCTGTTCGCGGCGCTGACTTTTCTGGGGTTCTACGGCTACGCGCGACCGGTGGCCTCCGGTCCGGAGCCCAAGACGCCCATGATCCTCTTTGAGGCGCTCAGCCTGCTCTTTATGAGCACGAGGAGATGGTTCTGGGCGGGGATGTGTGGCTCACTGGCGTTTCTGGCGTGGCAACCTATGGGTGCCCTCCCGATCGTCGCCCTCATTCTGGCCCTCGCGCAGCCGGGCAGGGAGCGGGTGGGCGCTGCGCTACGCGTCCTGTCGGGCGCGGCCGCGCCACTCGTCGCCGTCTTCGCGTACTATCTGCACAAGGATGCTCTGGGAGAACTGCTGGACGGTCTCGTCCTCTTCAACCTCTTGCACGTCAGCCGCAGGGCGTTCCCCATACTCAACCCTTCGGGGCCGCTGGAAGAGATGATCGCGGGTTACGGGATCATGCTCGTGCCCTGCGCCATCGGGCTGGCGGCGATAGCGCGCCTCTACTTCGTGGGGCCGCCACGCTGCCGCCATGCCCCGCTGCTGCTCTCGCTGCCGGTCTTCGCCGCCTTCTCGGCGCTGGACTTCCAGGTTCCGGAGGACCTCTATCCTTTCCTGCCTTACGCGGCGGCAGGCTTCGGAGGCGCGCTCGCGGCAGCGCTCGGGCGGCTCGGGTCGGGGCGGCTGGCCGCCGCCGCGTTTCTGGCGGGCCTGCTGCTGCTTCTGGCGATCTCCAACACTCCCCTCATGAACGAGAGGGGGAGTCCCGGACCGTCCCTCGGCGAGCAGCGAGAGTCCGTGGAACGCATCGAGGAGCGGCTCGGTGAGGAGGCGAGAATAGTCTCCATAAACGCGCCGCAGGTACTCGCGCTGCTGGGGGAGGAGAACCCCA
>JBFLXF010000646.1:0-1935 GCA_040757515.1 Actinomycetota bacterium | reverse complement strand
GATGGTACTTCTCGACGCGCTGAGGGGTGAGGCTCGCGGCGGCTATAACGCCCTTCTCCTTTATCTCTTGCACCCGCCGGAAGACCAGCTCCTCCTTGATGGGCTCGGAGTAGAGCTCCTGCATCACGCGCGTGGCCTTGTGGTCGGGGAGGCTGGCTATCTCCTCGAAGACAGGGGCCGGGTCCTCGTACCTTGTCTGGATGCCCTCCAGGTTGAGGACGGCCAGGCCCCCAAGCTCGCCGATGATGCCGGCCGTTACCGGGTCCACGGCGGCGTCGAGGGCGCTGGCGAGGCAAGGCAGGTCGAGGTGCAGGTCTCCCAGGGACCAGGAGATGTCTATGTCCTCCGGGTCGCGGGTGCGCCGGCTGGGGACTATCGCTATCTCGTCCAGCCCGTATGCCCTGCGAGCGGTCTTTCCTTTGCCGATCTCGATCTCCATATCAGGCGCTCAGGCCCCCTTCCCGTCTCCAAGAACAACAGACGTGAAAGAGCCCACGGAGAGCGTCCCCCGTGGGCTCCGTTCTTCTTTTCGCTAACCGCCGCAAATCCCGGTCATGCTACCCCGCGCCCTACGGGCGGTCAAGCAGGGAGGAGGCTTGGCCGACCCCTATACCACACCTAGCAGGCTGAGTATCACGACTATGACGAGAATTACCAGCAGCACGTAGATGACCGTGTTGAGAGACAACCTTCCTCCTGTCCTCGGGGCTCGAGAAACCGCCGCTCGGATTAAACGAACTGCAAGATCAAGATGATCAGCAGGATGATCACGAGCACCGCAATCACCAGATTGAGCATTCCTCCCCGCATCCGTTCTCACCTCGCTCTCTTTGCGCAGTAGTTAACTTTCCGCAATATATACCCCTTGAGACACCGGCGAAACGGTCGCGGTAACTAAAGCGGCGGCGCCCCTTGCGGGGCGCCGCCTCTGAAAGCTCCGATTGAGAGCTTCTTACATCATGCCGCCCATGCCGCCGCCGGGCATCGCGGGGGTCTCCTCCTCGGGCTCGGCGACCACAACGTCGGTGGTGACGATAAGCGAACCGATGGAGGCCGCGTTCTGCAGCGCGGAGCGGGTAACCATCGCCGGGTCGATGACGCCGGCCTTCACCAGGTCCTCGTACTCGCCGGTGAGAGCGTTGAAGCCGACCGAGTCGCCCTCGGAGCGGACCTTGTCCACGACGATGGAGCCGTCGGCGCCGGCGTTCTCGGCGATCTGGCGGATCGGCTCCTCCAGCGCCCGGTAGATGATGCGCGCGCCGGTACGCTCGTCGCCGTCGAGGCTCTCGAGCAGCTCGCCGACCGCCTTCTGCGCCTTAAGGAGCGCCACGCCGCCGCCCGGGACGATGCCCTCCTCGAGCGCCGCACGGGTCGCCGAAAGGGCGTCCTCGACGCGGTGCTTCTTCTCCTTGAGCTCCGTCTCAGTAGCCGCGCCGACCTTGATGACCGCCACGCCGCCGGCCAGCTTCGCCAGACGCTCCTGCAGCTTCTCACGGTCGAAGTCCGAGTCGGTGGTCTCGATCTCGGCCTTGATCTGGTTGATGCGCCCCTTGATGGCCTCGGGGTCGCCCGCGCCGTCGACGATGGTGGTGTCGTCCTTGGTGATGACGACCTTGCGCGCCCGCCCGAGCTGCGAGAGCTGCGTGTTCTCCAGCTTGAGGCCGAGCTCCTCGGTGATGACCTCGCCGCCGGTAAGGATGGCGATATCCTCGAGCATCCTCTTCCTGCGGTCGCCGAAGCCCGGAGCCTTTACCGCAGCCGCCGTAAACGTGCCGCGCAGCTTGTTGACGATCAGGGTCGCCAGCGCCTCGCCCTCGACGTCCTCGGCCACGATCAAGAGCGGCCTGTTGGACTGCATCACCTGGTTGAGAATCGGCAAGAGGTCCTGGACGTTGCCGATCTTCTGGTTGGCGATCAGGATGTAAGGCTCCTCCA
>JBFLXF010000645.1:0-1938 GCA_040757515.1 Actinomycetota bacterium | reverse complement strand
GTCTTACCGCCTTTCCCCGCGGGACGGCGGGGCGCCCCGCCCCTGCGGGGGGCCCGCCCGGCTGAGATGTAGGTTAGCTCCCGTTCAGGTACCTCCCCAGGTCGAGCTCTTTCGGTCCGACGGCCGAGAGGTACATTTCCTTCAGGTTCAGATGCTTCTTCGCGAGGCGCTGCACGTCGGAGGCGGTAACCGCCTCGATGCGCGCCGCTATCTCGTCTGGCGAGAGCAACTCGGCGCCCGTGATCACGCCGCGTCCGATGCGGTTCATCCTCGCGGCGGTGCTCTCCAGCGCGAGCAGGGTCGAGCTCTTGAGCTGCCTCTTGGTGCGCTCCAGCTCCTCCTCGCTCACCGGCTCCTCCTGAATGCGCCGCATCTGCTCGGCGATGACCTTAACCGCCTCCTCGACGTTACCCGTGGTCGACCCGACGTAGGTCTTCATCGCGCCGACGTCGGAGTAGCCCTGGTGGTAGGAGTAGACGGCGTAGGCGAGACCGCGCCTCTCGCGCACCTCCTGGAAGAGCCGGCTGGACATCCCGCCGCCGAGCAGGTTGTTGAGCGCCGCCATCGCGTAGCGGTCCTCGCTGCTCGCGGGGATGCCCATCGAGCCGATGGAGACGTGGTACTGCTCGGTCTCCTTGAACTTGAAGAAGACGCGACTCCCGGGCCTGTCCGGGTGTGCTCTGCGTTCGAAGGGCTTGCCTTCCGGCAGACCATCGAGCCTCTCCTCGACCATGGCCTCAAGCCTCTCCGGATCGAGCCTTCCGGCGGCTACGACGAAGATGTTTGGGGCGATGTAGGCGCTCCGGTGAAAGCCGCGCAAAGTATCGTAGTCCACGCCGCGCACCGTCTCGACGGATCCGATTATGGGACGGCCCAGCGGGTCGTCGTGAAAGATGAGCGAGGAGAGGTACTCGTCGGCCATCTGGTCGGGCCGGTCCTCGTACATCTTTATCTCCTCGACGATCACCTCGCGCTCGCGCTCGAGGTCAGTGAGGGTGGGGCGCAGGATCATGTCGCTCATGATGTCCAGCGCCCGCTCCAGATACTCCGGCAGAAAGCGGGCGTAGAGGACGGTGTACTCCTCGCCGGTGGCGGCGTTCTCCTGCGCGCCGATGGACTCGAAGGCCTGGGCGATGCCCAGAGCGTCCATCTCCGGCGTACCCTTGAAGAGCATGTGCTCCATCAGGTGCGAGATGCCCGCAACCTCGTCGCGCTCGTCGCGGCTGCCGGCCCGGATCCAGACGCCCAAAGACACGCTCGTGGCCTCGTCCAGCGGCTCGGAGAAGACCCGCAGACCGCCGGGAAGCTCTCTGCACCTGATGTTCGGGTCGGCCACTAGTCCTCCAGCTTCTCCAGTGAGATGCGGTTCTGCTTATCTATATCCAGCACCCGCACCTTCACCGTGTCGCCCTCCTGCACCACGTCCTCGACCCTCTCGATGCGCTTCCTACCGGGGGCGAGGCGGCTTATGTGGATGAGGCCGTCCTTGCCCGGCATCAGCTCCACGAAGGCGCCGAAGTTGGTGGTCTTGACGACTTTCCCGGTGTAGATGTCGCCGGCCTCTACGTCCTTGGTCATCGCGTTTATCGCCGAGAGCGCAGCCTTCACCGAGACGCCGTCCACACCGGCGACATAGACCGTGCCGTCGTTCTCGACCGAGATCGAGACGCCGTACTCGTCCTGCAGGGAGTTGATGGTCTTCCCGCCCGGGCCGATGAGCAGACCGATCTTGTCCGTGGGGATCATGACCTTCTCGACCCGCGGCGCGTAGTCGGAGACCTCCGGGCGCGGTTCGGCGATCGCCTCGCGCATGATCTCCAGGATCTCCAGACGTCCCTTCTTTGCCTGGTCCAGAGCCTCCTTCAATAACCCGGCGGAGACGCCCGTGATCTTCATGTCCATCTGCAGCGCGGTGATGCCGTCCCTCGTGCCCGCGAC
>JBFLXF010000644.1:0-1942 GCA_040757515.1 Actinomycetota bacterium | reverse complement strand
CTTCCCGCGCTTCCATTCCACCCTCAGCCTCCTCACCGACCTCTCCCTCCGCAGGCGATTCGAGCTCCCGGGGTACCTCCTCGACGGGACCACCGAGCCCTACACGCCGGCTGAGTATGTGCTTCTCGGCATCTTCCTCCGCAAGGTCGGAGGTCTCCGAGACCGTGCCCACAAAGGCAGCGAAGCCCACGGACAAGAAACGGGCCAGGGTCGGCATGCCTTCCTGCACGATCACCAGGTTGGTGATCTCCGTTCCCACGTCTACGAGCAGGACCGCGCTCCCATCCTCGAAGACATCCTCCGGAAGCGTAGACCTGGTGAGGGAGAGCGCCTTGACGTCTACGCCAACCGGCCTCAACCCCCCTGCCCGGACCGCCGAGGCGTAGCGCGAGACCATCTCCCTATCCGCAGCGACGATGAGTACGTTGTCGAGGTCGGAGCCCTCGCCGACCGGTCCGAGGACGACGTGGTCGAGCACGGCCTCCTCCAGAGGCATGGGGATGTGATCCTGCGCCTCGAATCCGATGGCGCTCTTGAGATCCTCCGGTTCCATGCGGGGGAACTGGATGATCCGGACTATAACCCGTCCGTTGGATATCCCGATTACCACGTTCTTCCCCTTGAAGGAGTGGGACTCCCAAAACTCCCTCACGTGAGCCGCGAGGAGGTCGTGATCCGCCACCTCGCCCTCGAGGATGGCTCCGGGCGGTAGCCGGTGGTAGCCGACGTGCTGCAGCGTGTAGTCGCCGCCTCTCCCGGAGATCTGTACGGCCTTGAGCGCGCCCTGGTCTATATCCAGGCCGATGGAACGCTGCGGCATCAGACCCGAGAGCCGCGTCCCTATCTCGCTCAGGTGGCGCAGCCGCCCCACCTACGCACCTCCGAAGATCCCCAGATAAGCCGACCACAGACGAGGCCCCGCGAACAGCGCGACAATCCCTCCGAAGGCCATAAAGCTTCCGAACGGCAGTGCGCTGCCGCGCCGCAGCCTCCCTGCGGCCATGAGCGCGCCGCCCACAAGCGTCCCCGACAGCGCTCCGAGAAAGACCGCGAGCGCCGCGTAGGGGCCGAGGAACGCACCGAGCATGCCGGCCATCTTCACGTCCCCCATGCCCATGCCACCAGGGTAGGCGAGGGCAAGCGCGAAGAGCCCCCCGCTCATGACGACCGCAGAGACGGGATAGATCCACCAGCCCGACAGATCCGACAGCACGGAGAGCACGAGCCCGGCGAACGCCGCAGGCCCGACGATGACGTTCGGCAGCAATCGATGCTCCAGATCTATAAACCCGAGGGTTATGAGCGCGCAGATAAAGACGAGAGCCCACAGTAGCCGCAAGCCGGCGCCGAACTGCAGAGCCGCCCCCGCAAAAAGGCTTCCGGTCAGCAACTCGACCGCCGGATACCTCAGAGAGATGCGTGCGTTGCAGCCGCGGCACCTACCTCGCAACAGGAGGTAAGAGAGGACCGGGACGTTGTCTTTCGGCCGGATGTGAGCGCAGCAGATCGGGCAGCTCGAGGGCGGCCAGACTACAGACCTTCCGAGGGGGACCCTGTGGATGACGACGTTGAGGAAGCTACCGATGACCAGTCCCAAAAGGGCCGCCGCCGGTACGATCAACCGCCATCCTCCCGGCCGATGAACCCCAAAGCCCTCACCTGCGCATCGCTCGGCACGGTGGCCTTTCGCTCGACGCAGGCATTCTGCCCGAGCACTACCCGCGCCCCGACCCGCGCCCCCGCCCCCACTACGGCACCTGGGGAGACCCAGGTGCCCGCGCCGACCTCGGCGTCACGGTCCACCACCGCCCCAGGCCCCAGATAGCAATGACTCCCCACGCGCGCGTCGGGATGTACGACCGCCCCCGCCGCCAGCACACATCCATCCCCCACCAGAGCCGCCCCCGAGACGAAAGACAGCGGATGCTCAGCGGTGAAGAAG
>JBFLXF010000643.1:0-1970 GCA_040757515.1 Actinomycetota bacterium | reverse complement strand
CACGGCGTCGAAGTCGAGCTTCTCACCGCTCGCCGTCTCCACCGCCACCCTCGCGCCCTCATCACGGACTTCGCGCACGTTCACGTCCTCGCGGAGGACGCCCCCGCGGCCGCGGACGGCTCCGGCGAGTGCTCGCAGGTACCGGCCGGGATCGATGAAGCGCTGGCCGTGGATCCGGATTGCGGCCCCAACCCTCTCTGAGAGCGCCGGTTCCAGCTTGCGAGCTTCTGCCCCATTGAGTGCTTCATACTCCACCTGCTGACCGGCGGCCTCGGCGTGGCGCAGCTCCTCAAGCAGGGTCTTCTGCTCCTCGGCGGAGGCGTAACAGGCCAGAAACGGCTCCGCCGCGCGTACCGGCTCGTCGACACCTCCGGCGGCGAGCGCCGCGTAGGCGTCTATGGCCTGCCGGTTCATCGGCGCGTAGGCGCTCATTGCCAGCCGCCAGCTGCGTCCGGTGCAGTGGAGGGCGAACCCCAGGAGGAACCGCAGGAGCCGCGGGTCGGCACGCGGGGGAATGTAGAGGGGAGAGGCCGGGCTCAGAGCGGCCCGGATGCCGTATCTGAGCACCGCGGGCTCGGGTAGCGGCATGGTGAGGGCGGGAGAGATCCAGCCCGCGTTCCCCCACGAGGCTCCCGCAGCCACCCGCTCCCTCTCCAAAACCGTGACGTGAACGCCACGTTCCTGCAAGAACCATGCAGTGGCCAGCCCGGACATCCCGGCGCCGACGACCGCAACGCTCTCGGGCCGCGAAAGGTGAGCGGCCATCAGAGCCCGCCCCCAGAGCCTCGCGCCACCGTTCTTAAATCGCACGCTCGCGCCTCGGAAGCGACACCCGAAACACCGCTAAACAGAGAAGCCATCCAATCCTCCATCACCTCTCGGCGCGGATAATGGTCCACGTTCGTTCTCGCCAACCCGTCGCAACTCTTGACACGGGCCGGTACGATAATAACATACATACAGTATGGATATCGGTGAGGAGATGGGCATGGTCCTGGAGACGAGGGGACGACGCCGTGGGGGGTTTGTGGAGCGGGACGAGGGGGTCGTTCCGGCGTGGCGTCCGGTACTGATGCACTATGTGGTGGTCCGTCATGGCGATGAGGGGCTGGAGTTGATGTGCGCATCTCTGGGGGCGAGGGGAGAGGCGCTGGTCGTGTTCTCGGCTGAGTGGGTTGCCCGCGGGTATGTGTTCGCCGAGGCGCCGGGTGGAGGATGGCACGCGCGGGCGTGTGCTCCTGGCGAGCTGATCTCTTTGCTCGCCGGGCCGGGTGCCGGTGTCGGGTGGGTGGCGCTCGATCCCAGGCCGGGCCGCGGGGGGACTGAGGCGCCGAACGTGATGCCGCGGGAGAGTTTCATGGACTACCTCCGTGGTTGCGCCCCCCGCCTCGTTTCGACCGGGATCCTGGATTACGAGGACGGCGCGGGGTAGAGCCTGTTGGGGCCGGCGACGTCGCGCGTGAGGATATCTACAGGAGGTTAGCGCGATGTGGAACAAGCTGTTCGGAGGTGGTGACGGTCTGCCGCGCGCGAAGGTTGACGCCGTCGTGGCGGTCATCGACCGCTATCTTGCCGAGGAAGCCGAGCTGCGCGGGCTCCAGAGCGAGAAGCAGACCATTCACCCGAAGGATCTGCCGCCCGTCAAGCGACGGGCCCTTATAGAGGAGGTCTTCGGCATCCTCGGGGAGACCCGAAAGAAGTAGGCTCCTCCATGAGCGGAAGGCGCTCGCGTAGAGGTACTGCGGCACAGGGCGGAGGCTCTCCAGCCATGAGACACCCAGCATTCCCGGTGGATGCGCTTGATCGGGGGGAAGTGAGAGTCCGGATCCCCCGAGCGTCGGGTGCGGCGCGCGGGAGACTACGGAGCGCCCCCGGTGTCACGGCTGATACGGAGGTCAGAGGTGCCTGACTTGGGCGAGGTTAAGCGACCGGCGGAGCGGGGGGCAGTAGTTGGGCAGGCCGCCCCCCCC
>JBFLXF010000642.1:0-1970 GCA_040757515.1 Actinomycetota bacterium | reverse complement strand
CAAGGGTTATGAGGGTCTTGCGGCGCCTGCTCAGCCCCAATGAGAGACGCCTCTTTCAGCATCATCGAACACGAGACAACGATCTTAGCACCGGCCAGAGATTCGGGCCTACCCGCCCAGCGCGAGCAGGGAGCGCGGCCTGACCAGTTGCTTCGTCACGGAGACCAGCTCCGCCGGGTCTATGGGCTTGCGGAGGATACGCACCGAACCGTGCGTCCTCTCGGCCAGGGCCTTCGCCTCCGGGTCCTTCTTCGCCACCATCAGGACGACCGGGATCTTAGAGGTCTTCGGCATCGCCTTTAGGCAATGGCACGCCTCCACCCCGCCGATGTGCGGCATCGAGACGTCCATCACGATCAGGTCCACCCTGCGGTTTATGGCCTCCTGGATGGCGATCTGACCGTCGGTGGCCCGGATGACGCGGAAGCCGGCTCCTACGAGGGCGTCGGTGGCGGCGTCCAGGGTCTGCGGATCGTCGTCCGCGATCATTATGGTGGACCTTCCACGCTCCACGGGGAGATATTTTACACCCTGTTAATGCGCGCGTGTTGGCCCGACGGCGAAGGTTCGATGGGGTAAACTCGGGGTGGCCGCCGGCGAGTCGCTACGAGAGGTGAGCGTGACGGAGCAGAAGTATTTCCGCAAGGGTTTCAAGATGCGAGGGGCGGTGCAGCACCTCCTCGACCGCGACTACCGCTCGGAGATCGTGGAGAGACTGCGAGAGAACGGCAACCTCTTCGAGCACGAAGACCTGAGCATCCGCCTCGCCGACGAGTTCGGCTTCTGCTACGGCGTGGACAGGGCAGTGGACTATGCCTTCCAGACCCGCGAGAAGTTCCCGGAGAGACGCATCTTCATCACGGGGGACATGATCCACAATGCCTCCATGAACGACCGCCTGCGCGAGATGGGCATCGAGTTTCTCTCCCAGGGCTTCGACGGCCGCCCGGACGAGAAGTTCGAGGAGATCGGCCCCGAGGATGTGGTACTGCTCCCCGCCTTCGGCGCGCCCGTGGACTGGGTAAAGAGACTGCGCGAGCGCGGGTGCATCGTCGTGGACACCACCTGCGGCTCGGTACTCTCGGTGTGGAAGCGCGTAACCCGCTATGCGAACAAGGGCTTCACGAGCGTCATCCACGGCAAGTACTACCACGAGGAGACGAAGGCCACCGCCTCCCAGACGACCAAGGAAGGCGGCAACGGCAAGTATCTGATCGTTCGCAACCTGGAAGAGACCGCCCACCTCACCGACTTCATCCGCGGCAGAATCGGGGCCGGGGAGCTCAAAGAGAGGCTGGGGCACGGGATGAGCCCGAATCTCGACCCGGACGAGGACCTGCAGAGGGTCGGCGTCGCGAACCAGACGACGATGCTGATGACCGAGACGATGGCCGTGGGCGAGGAGATCCGCAAGGCGATGGCCGACCGCTACGGCGAGGAGAACCTGGCCGAGCACTTCGAGCTCTTCGACACGATCTGCTCGGCGACCCAGGACCGCCAGGACGCGCTCTTCGAGCTGCTGGAGCATCCGCTGGACATCGTGATCGTGGTGGGCGGCTACAACTCCTCGAACACGAACAACCTGGCGATAATCGCCCGGGAGAGGGTTCCGCGCAGCTA
This sequence comes from Actinomycetota bacterium, assembly GCA_040757515.1. Taxonomy (GTDB): domain Bacteria; phylum Actinomycetota; class Rubrobacteria; order Rubrobacterales; family Rubrobacteraceae; genus JBFLXF01. The sequence goes on along the minus strand of JBFLXF010000642.1, from coordinate 350 downwards.
CCACATAGCGAGCGGCGACTGCATCATGGGCGAGGTGATCCGTCACAAGCCACCCGGCACACCTCTGGACCCGCGTGAAGAGATCGAGGAGCGCGGCTGGCTCCCGGAGGGGCCTGTGCGCATCGGCCTGACCGCAGGCGCCTCGACGCCGAACTCCCAGATCGGGCTCGCCGTTGGGCGCATCCTGGAGGCCAGGGGCATTCCCGCCGGGACGGTACTGGCCTGAGCGGAGGCCGGCCCGGCTCCCGCGCTCAGGCTAGCACGCGAGCCCTGAACTAGCGTTAAGGCGAGGCAAAGAGCCTGTAAAGACCGTCACCCGCCGGAGCCCGGCCGGATCCCCTGGCTCTCGG
>JBFLXF010000641.1:0-1972 GCA_040757515.1 Actinomycetota bacterium | reverse complement strand
CGCCCGCGCCGACAGGCTGGCCGACGAGCTCGGCCGGGCGGTGCGGGCAACGCAGCCCGCGAACGAGGCCCAGAGCGCCGTCTACGCCGAGGCCCTCACCCGGCTCGACGACCTCAGGGAGAGCCGGGCGTTGCGCATCCTCGACGTCCGGGAGGGACTGCCCCTCATCCTGTGGTTCGTGCTCGTGGTCGGTGTCGTGCTCACGGTCGGCTTCACGTACCTCTTCGGGATGCGCAGCTTCCTGCTGCACGCGCTCGCCGCCGGCTCGCTGGCCGCGATCCTCGCCCTCGTGCCGTTCACCATAGGGGTGCTGGACCACCCCTTCGACGGCGACGTACGGATAGAGCCCGAGGCCTTCGAGGATCTGCTGGAGGAGATCGGAGGGCGCTAGCTCGGAGGGCGCTGGCCGGAGATCAGGACCTCCAGCGTGCGCGGCCCGTGCACCCCCTCGACCCGGTTGAGCTCGATATCCGAGGTCGCTGAGGGGCCGGAGACGAAGGTGATCGCGCGTCCCTCCTTTATCGCACCCTCGAGCCGCGCGAACGCCTCGGGGACGAGGCCCACGATCTGCTCCTCGCGCACCACGCACAGGTGGTAGTCCGGCAGGAGGGTGAGCGCCCGCCGCCCCTGGTGCGGCCCCGCGTCGAGGACGATGGTGCCGGTCTGCGCGATCCCCAGGGAGCAGCCGGTGAGCACGCCGTCGCTCGCGTCGAGCTCCTCGTTCGTCAGGCGCGAGCCCGCCCCGTCGCGCAGCGCCTCGACGCTCTCGGGAAGCCAGTCTGCGGGCAGGTCCTCCGGCACGACGAGCCGCCGCACGCCGCGCCTCCCGAGGGCCTCCCGGATCGCAGCGCGAAGCTCGCCCTCGCCCACCCGGTGTACGGTCGCCCGGTACTCGGCGACGTTCTCGGCGAAGCGGGCCACGATCTCCTCGCGCGTCCCCCCGTCCCGCTCCCGGTAGCCGCGCTCGACGGGCACATCCTCTGGGCGCTCGCCCTCCGGCACGTCGCGGGTGGCGCGCCGGATGCGCCAGAGGATCGCCTCCTTCGCCGTAGCCATCAGGCGTTCCCCCGGCTCTCGCGCCACCACTGGCGGAACGTCCGCTTCGGCACGGGCTTCAGGTCGCGTACCTCCGTCCAGCCCGCGAGCCTGCCGGGCAGCCTCCCTATCGAGCCGTCTCTGACCAGAGGCCACTGTCCCCACCACGCCGCCTTCTGCGCCCCCTCGTAGAGTCTGAGGTCGGAGAAGACGCGGGCCATCGCCCGCATCGCCGCGTTCTCCGGGTCGAGCTTCGCGGAGAGGCCGCCCCGGTCCTGCTTGTTGCGCGTCACCCTGCCGCGCAGGTGTATGAGGACCTCGGGGATGTTGATCTTTACCGGGCACACCTCGTAGCACGCCCCGCACAGGCTCGAGGCCCACGGCAGCGAGTCCGGGCCGGGGTCCCTGCCGACCCCGACGAGCTGCGGCGTGAGGATCGCGCCTATCGGCCCCGGGTAGACGGAGTTGTAGGCGTGGCCACCGGTCCGCTCATAGACCGGGCAGACGTTCAGGCACGCCGAGCACCGGATGCAGTTGAGCGCCTGCCGTCCCCGCTCGTCCTCCAGCACGTTCGTGCGCCCGTTGTCCAGGAGGATCAGGTGGAACTCGCGCGGCCCGTCGCCCTCTGAGACCCCGGTCCAGAACGAGGTGTACGGGTTCATCCGCTCCGCGGTCGAGGAACGGGGCAACAGCTGCATGAAGACCTCGAAGTCCCGCCACGAGGGGATGACCTTCTCTATGCCCATCAGAGTGACGAGGACCTCGGGGAGCGTCGTGCACATCCGGCCGGTGCCCTCCGACTCGACGACGCAGACCGTCCCCGTCTCGGCGACCGCGAAGTTGGCCCCCGAGACGCCGACCTTCGCCGAGAGGAACCTCTCGCGCAGGTAGAGGCGGGCGGCCTCGGTGAGGTCGGCGGGCTCATCGGAGAGCTCTT
>JBFLXF010000640.1:0-1972 GCA_040757515.1 Actinomycetota bacterium | reverse complement strand
CGGCAAGCGCGTCGCCGTCCTGCGACTCGCCACGATAGACCCCCACCGGGTCGTCGAAGAGTTGGAGCGCGCCGGGTACCCGATCCTCTGGCCGCCGAGGTCATGAGCGGCAGAGCGGTCATAGTCCACGACCGGGCGCTGGAAGCCTACGGGTTCGGGCCGGATCACCCGTTCAACCCGATCCGCATCCGGCTGGCGCTGGACCTCTGCGAGGCAGCCGGGCTGCTCAACGACTACCCCTACGTCGCGGCCGGACCCGCCACCGACGAAGACCTGCGGACCGTCCACAGCCTCAGCTATATCCGCATGGTCCAGCGAGCCGGACACGGAACCGGAGACCTCCGGGAGCTGGTGCACTACGGCCTCGGGACGCCGGACAACCCGATCTTCCCGAACATGCACGAGGCGTGCGCGCACGTCGTCGGCGCCGTCATCCACGCCTGCCGTATGGTGATGAACGGCGAGGCCGACCACGCCATGTGCATCTCCGGTGGCCTGCATCACGCCCTGCGCTCGCAGGCGAGCGGCTTCTGTGTCTACAACGACGCGGGGGCCGCCATAATGCGTCTCAAGGAGGAGCACCCCGGCATCCGGGTGGCCTACGTGGACACCGACGCCCATCACGGTGACGGCGTGCAGTGGAGCTTCTACGACGACCCGGAGGTGCTCACGATCTCCATGCACGAGTCCGGACGCTACCTCTTTCCCGGCACCGGCGGCGTCGAGGAGCGCGGTAGAGACGGCGGCGTTGGCTACTCCGTCAATGTACCCCTCGAGCCCTACACCGACGACGAGTCCTGGATCTCCTGCTTTGAGGCCGTCGTCCCCGAGGCGCTGCGGGCCTTCCGTCCCGACCTTATCCTCTCCCAGAACGGCTGCGACGGGCACGTCCTCGACCCGCTGACGCACCTCGGGGCAACAACCCGCTTCTACGAGCACGTGCCGCGCCGGATGCACGAGCTCGCCCACGAACTCTGCGACGGGCGCTGGGTAGCTACCGGCGGCGGAGGCTACGACCACTGGCGCGTCGTACCGCGCGCCTGGACGATGCTCTGGGCCGTCCTCTCCCATCAGGCCATCCCTGAGAAGATCCCTGAGGACTGGCTGGAGGCGATCCTCCCCAAGAGCCCCGTGACGCTGCCGCGCCTCATGCACGACGAGCCCGCAGAATACCCGCCGGTGGCCCGCATCCGGGAGATACACGACCGCAACCGTCGGACCGTCGAGGAGGTGCTTGAGAAGGTGGTCTCGCTCATACGCTAGCCGTTGTGCTAACCTGTTGGGCGGCTATGAATGGGACGCTGGTTCGGAGACGGAACAGTCTTATCGCGGCGAGCGTAGCGGCTACCGAGACGAAGCCCAAAGAGAAGACCAAGCGTAGCGTCTCGCATCTGCCGCCCTACAAGGTGATCCTGCACAACGACGACTACACCCCGATGGAACGCGTCGTGGAGATCCTGCGCAAGGTCATCCCGCGCATGAGCACGCCGAGGGCGGTCGCGATCATGCTGGAGGCCCACACCAAGGGCAAGGCTGTGGTAATCAAGTGCCACAAGGAGCTCGCCGAGCTCTACACGGAACGCCTCCAGAACGAGGGCCTGACCTCCAGCATAGAGCCGGACTGAGAGAGCCCTTACCCTCCTGCCTCTGGCTCCTCCGGGCTTGGGGACCTCCGTACAGGGAGGGCAACCGCAACGGGAACGCTCACTCCGGCTACCGCAATTCCTCGATTAGTGCTCCGTTCCTCAAAGGCGGTACACATAAGCGCGTAACCGAACCGCCTACCGGGGAAGGAGAAGAGAGTGCCAAAACTTCTGCGCGCCCGCGCGCCCGAAGACCCTGCAGAAGGGTGACGTCCTAGACTCCCTGTAAACGAGAAGCGGCCTGAGCATCCATAATGGAAGACGACCAAGTCAATCCATGAAGGAGGAGGCCCAGGCCACTATGAGAAAGGTACCACCGTCGGTGACAC
>JBFLXF010000639.1:0-1977 GCA_040757515.1 Actinomycetota bacterium | reverse complement strand
AAGGTCCGCTTTATCAACATAAACGTCGCGGACTTCGACGCGCACAAGCACGCCGGGCTCGCCCTCACCGGCGACGCCCGAGCCACCCTCGAGGCCCTCGCCGAGCTTCTGACCGGCTACGAGGTCGAGCGCGAGTACCGGGAGCGGAACGAGCGTCTGAACGGGGAGTGGGACCGGGAGGTCGAGCGGCTCTACACGCTGGGGCACGGCCCGCTCCCGGCCCAGAGCGAGGTGATCGGGGCGGTCAACGCCTTCTCGGAGCCCCGCGACGTGGTGGTCTGCGCGGCGGGCTCGATGCCGGGGGATTTGCACAAGGTGTGGCGCACCCGCGACCCGAAGGGCTACCACGTCGAGTACGGCTACTCGTGCATGGGGTACGAGATCCCGGGCGGGCTCGGGATCAAGATGGCCGACCCCTCCCGCGAGGTCTACGTCATGGTGGGCGACGGCTCCTACCTGATGATGCCCTCGGAGATCGTCACCTCCATCCAGGAGGGCTACAAGCTTACCGTCGTGCTCGTGGACAACTCGGGCTTCGCCTCCATCGGCGCCCTCTCCCGCTCCGTCGGCTCGCAGGGCTTCGGCACCCACTACCGCTACCGCAAGGACGGCTCTTTGGGCCTCGACACCGAGGATGAGCCGGGGGAGGTGTTGCCCGTCGACCTCGCGGCCAACGCCGGGAGCCTCGGGGCGCACGTCATCCGGGCGAAGACGGTGGACGAGCTGCGGGATGCGCTGGCGCGGGCGAAGAGCGTGGACCGGACGGTCGTGATCCACATTCCCGTGGACCGCTACGAGGGCGTGCCGAGCTACGAGTCGTTCTGGGACGTGCCCGTGGCGGAGGTCTCGGAGATGGAGAGCGTCGTCGCGGCGCGCAAGGAGTACGTAGCGAACAAGCGGGCCGAGCGCCGCTACCTGTAGGGAGGGATGCACATTGCCGGACCTCATCGTAAAGAGCAGGACCGAGCCGGACGCGGACGCCAGCGTCCTCAGGGTGACGCCCGAGTCCGCCGGGTGGGAGTACGTCGGCTTCGAGGTCTTGCGCCTCGGGGCCGGGGATGCGGTCGGGCGGGAGACGGGCGGGGAGGAGGTGTGCCTGGTCCCGATCTCCGGGGCGTGCTCCGTCGCTACCGGAGAGGAGAGGTGGGAGATCGGGGGCCGCGAGAGCCCCTTCGACGGCCCGCCGCACGCCCTCTACCTGCCGCCCGGGACGGGCTACCGCATCGAGGCGGCGGGCGAACTGGAGCTGGCGGTCTGCTCCGCCCCCGCCGAGAGGGGCGTCGAGCCGTTCGAGGTGCGGCCCGGGGAGATCGAGGTCGAGATCCGGGGCTCGGGCAACATGGAGCGCAAGATCCACCCGATCCTGATGACCGACAGGCCCGCCGAGCGCCTGCTCGTGACCGAGGTCCTTACCCCTCAGGGCCACTGGTCGAGCTACCCGCCGCACAAGCACGACCGCAACGCCCCGCCCGAGGAGACCTACCTGGAGGAAACCTACTACCACCGCGTGAGACCCGAGAGGGGATTCGCCCTCCAGCGCGTCTACACCGACGACCGCTCCCTCGACGAGACGCTCGCCGTCGGCGACGGGGACGTGGTGCTCGTCCCGAAGGGCTACCATCCCGTCTCAGCGCCCCCCGGCTACGACCTCTACTACCTCAACGTCATGGCCGGACCCGTGCGCGAGTGGAGGTTCAAGAACGACCCCGACCACGAGTGGCTCTTCTAGCCACGAGAAAGGAGAGACGCAGATGCTGCAGATAAACAGAGAAGTACGCAACTTCATCGGGGGCTCCTGGGAGGGCGTGGACGGCAGGAGGACCGAGCCTGTCTACGACCCGGCCACCGGCAGGGTCATAGCCGAGACCCCCCTCTCCACCACAGAGGACGTCGAGAGGGCGGTCGGGGCCGCAAAGGAGGCCTTCCGCTTCTGGGCGGCCACCCCGGTGGTCGAGCGCGCCAGGGTGCTCTTCCGCT
>JBFLXF010000638.1:0-1982 GCA_040757515.1 Actinomycetota bacterium | reverse complement strand
TGTGAGCGGCGCGGGCGGCGTTACGGGGGACACCGCCGGGCGAGCGCGTCCGGCCAGAAAGGTGTGGGGCTGGCTGGACGATAGGCTGGGTCTCTCGGCGCTCCGCTACGGGGTCCCGGAGCACGCCAACACGATCTGGTACACCCTCGGCGGCATCACCTTCATGGCGATAATCGTCGCGGTCGCCTCGGGGATCTGGATCGCCCAGTACTACAACCCCGACCCGGCCGCCGCGCGGGAGAGCGTGATCTTTATCCAGAACAAGGCGCCTTTAGGCGACATGATCCGCGGCATCCATATCTGGTCGGCCTACATAGCGGTCATCATGTCCGTGGTGCACATGGTTAGGATCTTCATCACCGCTTCCTACAAGGCTCCGCGCGAGGTCAACTGGCTGGTGGGGGTGGGGCTTCTGGGCCTGATCATGTTCGGCGCCTTCTTCACCGGCACGGTCCTGCGCTGGGACCAGGAGGCCTACGAGGCGATGGTCCACAACATGGAGCTGGCCACCCTGTTCGGCGCCTTCGGCGGCTTCTTCTCCGACGCCTTCACCACCAGCGTCTCCATGTTGCCCAGGCTCTACATCGCCCACGTGAGCATCGTGCCGCTGCTGCTGGTGTTCTTCCTGATCGCCCACATCTTCCTCATCAAGCACCACGGCATCTCCCCGACCCCGACGCAGGAGGAGGCCGGCGAGGCGCCCGGCGGGAGACTTCCGAAGGAGAGGGAGACCGGCAGCTACGCCACCCACCTGCGGAAGATGGTCGGCTACGGACTGGTGGTCCTCGGAGTCGCTGGCGCGCTGGCGGTGCTCTGGCCCCAGGCGATCGGGACGGCACCCGACCCGACGATGGAGATCACCAAGCCCTCGCCGATCTACTACTGGGTCTACGCCTTCGAGGACTGGTTCGGATTGAACGGTGTCCTCTACGCCACGGTCGCGTTCTTCGGGCTCCTGGCACTGGTGCCGTTCATCGACCGCACCCCGCTCCGGCGCCTGCGGCGACGGCCAGTGATGCTGGGCATCGGGATCGTGCTGCTCGCCGTCATAGCGGTCACGACGATCCTTACCTGGGTGCAGCCGGTGGAGTCCCATCTTGGCTAGAGAGCCGGTGCAAGGTTGGTCTTGTGAGGAGGTTTTGAACCGTATGAAGACCCGAATCCTGACGGGGAGCTTGCTGGCGCTGACGCTGCTCGCGCTGACGCCCGGCCTCGCGCTGGCCGACGGCGCCAGGGGCGTGACGGTCTCGCCGCTCACGCCCAAGCCCGACCAAACCATAACCGTCAATGGCGAGCTGCTCGGCCCGAACAGCGAGGTCGAGGTGCGGATCGTCGGCAACGGCGTGGACGAGGACCTGGGCGAGGTGAAGGCCGACGAGGAGGGGGACTTCACGGAGAAGTTCAGGTTGCCGGCCGACCTTCAGCCCGGAACCTACCAGGTCACGGCCACCGGTGAAGAGAGCGCGACGACCCAGATCACGGTCTCGGGGACGCCCGGCGGCGAGTCGGCAGCGATGGGGGCAGAGCCGGTGATCGAGACGCGCCCGCTGGGTCAGAGCATAGGCCTCGTGGCGCTCTTCGGCGTGGTGGCGGCCCTGGGGCTATTCTTCGCCCACCGGCCGGTTCGGAAGCAGGCGTAAAGTGAGGCTTCACCAAACCGGTCGCGCACCTTCGCGGCGGGCCTGCCCGGAGGAAGGAGCGGCGTCGAAGTACGCATGGGTGTGGGTCTTGCCGCTCGCGCTCCTCGGAGCGTGGTTCTACCGCGACCGGTTGCTGGCCTCCTTAAAGCGGGTCTCGGCCAACGTCCGCGCTTTCGACCTGCCGAGCGCCGGGGCGTACGACGCGCTGGTTGCCTCGGCGCTCGACGGGTTCTACGACCGCGTCGCCGGCGAGGTGGCGGCTGCGCTCCCGGGCGGGAGGCTTCTCGAGGTCGGGAGTGGTCCGGGAAGGCTCGCGGTGCGGCTGGCCGGGATCGCCCCCAA
>JBFLXF010000637.1:0-1986 GCA_040757515.1 Actinomycetota bacterium | reverse complement strand
CGCCGCTTCAGGAGGGTGTAGACCGTCTCGACAGCCTCCCTCTCCTCGCCCGCGGCATCTGAGATCATGGCTTCCAGGTTCTCCAGTTGCACATCGAGATCGCGCACCTTCCCGAGGGCTCCGGCCAGGCGCTTCAGCTCCCTCTCGAACCGTTGTGCCCGTTTGGGCAGGTAGTCCGCATAGAACCCGAGCACCGAGCGCAGACGGCGGATCGCCACACGCATGTCGTGCAGTTCCTCCGGGTTCTCACCGATCCGGACACCCGGCTCATGAGTCAGCATCGCCGCGAAGTGCCGCCGCAGCATGGCGAACGCGGCCTCCCCCGCGGGGGGCTGCCCCGCCGAGATTTCGGTCGGGCCGAGATCGGACTCGCGGTCCGGAGCGAGACCGGCGACCGAGAGACCGGTCTCGAATTTGGACGCGCAGGCCGGGCGCAGCCCCAGCGCTTCTCTCATCTCCGCCGCCACACCCGCCGCCGCATCGTCCGGGGCGTCCGGAGCGGCCTCCACCTCTACACGCAGGAGGCGCGCGGGCGCGCTACCTCTCGCGGCGATCTCGACATCATCCAGGGCGACCTCGCCGAGAGCCACCGCGTCATCGAGCCCGCGGCGCCGTATCTCCCCGGCGGCGTCTACGACCACCTTCGAGGAACCGCCACTCTCGCTCATAGAGCCTTCGGGCAGAATGTAGAAGATCCGGCGCCGGGTACGGACCTCGAAGAGCTCACGCAGCTCGCGGTCTCCGAGGAGAAGATGCAGTAACTGCCCGACCGGACCACGCGCCCTGGCGAGCGCCTCCGCGCCGCCGCTTCCGAGCGGCTCGGAGATCTCGCGCCGTCTCCGTACACCGTCCTCGGCAGGCGCGAGCGCCTTCATCGTCGCCTCGATCCCGCCCCCCGAGCGCCGGAGGCGCAAGGCGTAGCCAGCGCGGTAGAGTCGCCAGTCCCCGGCGTCGAGGTAGGTGTCCCGGATCTCCCGGACGTCTCCGGCAACGATTCCGGCGCGCCCCGTAAGCCAGCCGGCGACCTCAGAGAGGTTGCCGGCCTCGAACTGCCACTCGACCTCCGTGTGGTCCATGTCCGCGCCTCAACGTCCACCTGCGTCAAAAGGCGTATCGTAGCGTATCCGGCGCTCGCCGGGCAAAGCGCCGCGAGGGAGCTAGAAGCCCTCCTCCAGCAGCACGGCCATGCTGTCGAGGACCTGCTCGTCCTCCCTGGGGCGGAGGCGCTCGAAGGAGCCGTCGGCTTTGAGTTCCCAGGCGTTGGCGGTGTCGGAGAGCTGCAACTCCAGCAGGCGGCGCACCTTCTTGCGGTGGCGCTCCTCACGCAGCGGAAAGACCGTCTCCACCCGCCGGTCCAGGTTGCGCTGCATCAGGTCGGCGCTGCCGAGGTAGATCTTCTCGTCGTCCCCCTCGCCAAAGGCGAAGATGCGTGCGTGCTCCAGAAAGCGTCCTACCAGCGAGACGACCCGGATGTTCTCGCTGACGCCCTCGAGGCCCGGCCGCAGGCAGCAGATGCCTCGCACGATCAGGTCTATCCCCACCCCGGCCTGCGACGCCTCGTAGAACGCCTCGATGACGCGCGGGTCGGTAAGGGAGTTCATCTTGCAGACGATGCGGGCCGGCTTCCCGTCCCTCGCCCTGTTGGTCTGCTCCTCGATGAGTCCTACGATCTTCTCGCGCAACCCCAAGGGGGCCACGAGCAGGCTGTTGTACTCCTCCTGCGCCGAGTAGCCAGTCAGGTAGTTAAAGAGGTCCGAGCCGTCCTCGGCGAGATCCGGGGCGTCGGTGAAGTAGGAGAAGTCCGTGTAGATGCGCGCCGTCGAAGGATTGTAGTTGCCGGTGCCGAGGTGCAGGTAGCGTCTGAGGCCCGACCCCTCGCGCCTCACCACCAGGCAGAGCTTGGCGTGCGTCTTGAGGCCCACTATCCCGTAGGCGACGTGGACGCCCCTCGCCTCTAGCTGTCTGGCCCATCCTATGTTCGGCTCC
>JBFLXF010000636.1:0-1987 GCA_040757515.1 Actinomycetota bacterium | reverse complement strand
TCTGGACCGGGGCGGCGGTCTACGCCGGGCTCGCCTTCCCGGCCCTGCTCGGCGCGGCCCTCTTCACGTCCCTGCTGGCCCGCAGGAGGCGACTCGCGGCGGGCGCGAAAGGGGTAACATAGCGTCGGGAGAGAAGATGAAGTGGGCGACGGCGATATCCAGGCGGACGGACTTCGAGGAGGCGGTGCGCGAGTGCGCGCACTCGCTCTTACGCGACCTCGGTCCCGGACCCGTCTCGCTCGCGCTCGCGTTCGTCACGCCGCACTTCGCCGACTACTACGGGCGCCTCTACGCTCTCCTCCGGGATTCTCTACGGCCCGGAACCTTCATGGGCTGCTCGGGGGGAGGCGTGATCGGGGGCGGCCGGGAGGTCGAGCACTCCCCGGCGATCTCGCTGGCCGCCGCGCGGCTGCCCGGCGTGCGGCTGAGACCGTTGCGCTTTCCGAAGCGCCTGCCAGACCTCGACGGCCCGCCGGACGCCTGGGAGGAGCTGGCCGGCGTCCACGCCTCCGAGGGGCCGCAGTTCGTGCTCCTCGCAGACCCCTTCTCCGCCCCGGCGGAGGCCATCATCGCCGGGCTGGACTACGCCTTTCCGGCCTCGCCTAAGATCGGCGGGCTCGCCAGCGGCGGCGCCTCTCCAGGGACGAACTCCCTGTTCCTGGACGGCGAGGTGTTCCCGGAGGGCGCGGTAGGGATCGCCCTGTGGGGCAACCTCGCCATAGACACCGTGGTCGCTCAGGGCTGCCGGCCGGTGGGAGACCTCCTCCGTGTCACCGGCTGCGAGGGGAACTACCTGCACGAGCTGGACGGCCGGCCCGCCGTCGAGGTGCTGCGCGACCTCTTCGCCTCGCTGGAGGGCAGAGACCGCCGCCTCGCCCAGCGGGCGCTCTTCGCCGGCATCCTCATGGATGAACTCAAGGAGGAGCCGCAGGTAGGGGATTTCCTGATCCGCAACCTTCTCGGCGTGGACCCGCGCACCGGAGCCCTGGCCGTCGGGGAGATCCTGCAGGAGGGAATGGCCCTCCGCTTCCACGTCCGCGACGCCAGAACATCCGCCGAGGACCTGCGCGCCATGCTCGACGGCTACAACCGCGCAGCCCGCGACCGCCCTCCCGTCTCCGGCGCCCTCCTCTTCTCCTGCCTCGGACGCGGCCAGGGCCTCTACGGAGAACCCGACTTCGACACCACCCTCTTCCGCGACCGCCTCGGCGACATACCCGTCGGCGGCTTCTTCTGCAACGGCGAGATCGGACCCGTCGGCGGCTCCACCTTCCTGCACGGCTATACCTCCTCCTTCGGCCTCTTCCGCCCCTCCATCTGAAGAAACAAACGGCACAACCCCTGCCGTCCGCGCCATCCCACCACGCCAGATATGGCGTTTGCGTAACTTTTGTTGAAATTTATTAAGATCTGGGCTTCCATTTATGAATTCGTTGTGTTTACATGTTGCTTGCAGGCAGGATTCGTCTGGAGGGCTGCTGATGACGCAGGAGCGGGTTATCGGGCGGATAAGGGACGTTCGGGAGAGCCGGGCCTACAGGAGCGGTTGGGAGGACGGACGTTTCGGGCCGGTGGTGAGCTTTGCGAACAGCTCCAGTCTTGCGGTGTGGACGGACGAGGCGGACCGTCTGGCGTACTACCGGGGGCACCGGGACGGCAGGCGGATCCGGGAGATGCTGAGGGGAGAGGCCGGGACCGCTTAGAGCGTTCTCCGGCGGCTGACTCTTCCGTTCTCGCAGGCCGCAGCGGCAGGGCATGGCGGGGCGTGTTCGGGCGGCTGCGCCCTCTCTGCGGGCGTCCGGGTAGCCGGCCCGGGCCGGGGGCGGCGAGAATTTCTTGCGGAGAAGGTGTTTAGCTGCGGGCCGGTTCGGGAACGACCACTACCAACAACGCATGAGCCGGGCCGAGAATCTCCCCCCTCCAGCCGGTCCGGCTCTTTCTCTGTCCGGCGAAACCCTGCGGGCCGTGCTGCGTAGAGAGATAGCGA
>JBFLXF010000635.1:0-1994 GCA_040757515.1 Actinomycetota bacterium | reverse complement strand
ACTGCGACGAGTCCGCCGCGCACTTTCGCGAGTGGTTGCGCAGACGCTACGGCGACCTTGAAGCGCTCAACGAGGCATGGGCAACGGAGTTCTGGAGCCAGCGCTACGGGGATTGGGAGGAGATCCTGCCGCCGAGAACCGCCCCTACCTTTGCCAACCCCACTCAACAACTAGACTTCCGCCGCTTCTCCTCCGACGCGCTACTGGATCTCTTCGAGGCGGAGAGGAAGATACTCCGCGAGACCACGCCCGATGTGCCCGTGACGACCAATTTCATGGGCTTCTTCAAGCCGGTAGACTACTGGAGGTGGGCTTCGTGGGAGGACTTTGTCTCCGACGACTCCTACCCGGACCCAGCCGACCCGGAAGCGCATGTCAAGGCAGCTATGAGCCGCGACCTGATGCGCTCGCTAGGAGGCGGGAGGCCCTGGGTGCTCATAGAGCAGACCACCGTCCGCGTGAACTGGCGCGAGCGCAACGTTCCCAAGAAGCCCGGTCGGATGCGCCTCTGGAGCCTGGGCGCCGTTGCCCGTGGGGCCGAAGGCATAATGTTCTTCCAGTGGCGCCAGTCGAGGGCGGGGGCCGAGAAGTTTCACAGCGCGATGGTCCCTCATATCATGCCAGAGTGGTCCCGTAGTTGGCGGGAAGTAAAGAGGCTGGGCGCCGACCTGCAGAAGCTCGACTCCTTACTCGACGCGCGCGGCGAAGCGCGGACCGCCATCTTATTGGACTGGGAGAGCTGGTGGGCGCTGGAGCTCGACTCCAAGCCCTCGGCGGATGTCCGCCATCTCGATGGCATCTACCGCTTTTACAGACCCCTCTTCGAGGCAAACGTGCCGGTGGACTTCGTTCATCCCGCCTCGGATCTCTCGGGCTACCGGCTCGCTTTTGCACCTCACCTCTACCTGATAGCGAATGATGCAGCCGAGAACATGAGCCGCTTTGTTCGCAGTGGCGGGACGCTTGTGGTGTCGTTCTTCTCAGGCATCGTGGACGAGAACGATCACGTCCGGCTAGGCGGCTACCCGGCCCCGCTCCGGGAAGTGCTTGGTCTGTGCGTCGAGGACTTCGTGCCCTTGGTTAGGGGCGAGACTAACCGCATCGTCACCCACGATGGCGACTCCCATAGCTGCGACCTCTGGGCTGACCTGGTACATCTTGAAGGTGCAGAGGCGCTCGCCACGTACGCGAAGAGCTTCTACGCCGGTACGCCCGCCGTGACCAGATACGAGTTCGGGGAGGGTGTGGCCTACTATCTAGGGACGAGGCCGGCCGCAGACTACCTGGACGTCCTGCTGAGACGCATCTGTTGGGAGGCCAATGTCGACTCCCCGATCGACGTCCCACCCGGCGTGGAGGCGGTACGGCGAAGGTCGGGGGAGGCTCGCTTTCTCTTCCTTCTCAATCATAACGAGAGGCCGGTTGAGGTTTCCCTTCCCGTGCGGGGACGCGACCTCTTGACCGGGGACGATCGGGAAGGGACTCTGGTTCTTGGCCCCTACGATGTTACGATCTTGGAGGAGAGATGATGAACTTTCCGGAAGGCTTCCTGTGGGGTACGGCGACGGCCGCCTACCAGATAGAGGGTGCGGCAGAAGAGGACGGGCGCGGGCCCTCCATCTGGGACACCTTCAGCCACGCCCCCGCCAACGTCTACCGCGGCGACACCGGCGACATAGCCTGCGACCACTACCACCGCCTCGAGGAGGACCTGGACCTGATGGCCGATCTCGGCATGAAGGCCTATCGCTTCTCGGTGGCCTGGCCGAGGATACAGCCTGAAGGGAGTGGTGAGGCGAACCAGAGGGGGATGGACTTCTACCGGCGTCTTGTGACCGGGCTTCGGGAGCGCTCCATAGAGCCGATGCTCACCCTCTACCACTGGGACCTCCCGCAGGCTCTCGAAGACCGCGGCGGATGGACGAATCGAGAAACGAGCGAGCGATTCGCCGAGTACGCCAGCCTTGTCTACGAGGCGCTCTCGGATGCCGTCT
>JBFLXF010000634.1:0-1994 GCA_040757515.1 Actinomycetota bacterium | reverse complement strand
CGACATCCCCGGAGAACACGTCCCCGCCACCCGAGAGGACCGAACTCACCCTTCCGGAGGAGGACGCGCCGGGCCGCGATCTGGATGGCCTGCCGCGCTACCCGGGCTCGGTCCGCACCGGGTACGAGCGCGGCCGGGACGAAGGACTGGAGAAGATCCGGATCGACTACCTCTCCCGCGAGGGTCCGAACGCGGTGCGAGCGTTCTACCGGGGCATCTTCGCTTCGGAGGACTGGCGGGTCGCTAACGTGGAGGTTGCGGGAGGCGGTTGGGTATTCCTGGCGGTGAGCGGCGAACGGGAGGCTATCGTCGCCATAGAGCCGCAGGGATCCGGCTCGGAGATCAAGATCGAACTCACCGAGCCTCTCCGGAAGAAGACGACGGCCGTCGAGCGCCCTGAACAGGAAGCGCCACCGCAACCTGCGCCGGCCCCGCAGCCGGCCCCTCAACCCGCACCTCAGCCGGTTCCCGTGCCGGACGACGACTACTACGAGGGAGGCGACGATTGGGACGACGCCGGGGAGGGCGCCGGGTACGACGACTAACTGTCCGCGGGCGGCTCGAAGCGGTAACCGGCGCCGCGGACGGTCTGGATGAGGGAGGGCTCTCCCCGACGGTCGAGTTTGCTGCGGAGGTAGCTCACATAGACGTCCACTACGTTGGAGCCGGGGTCGAAGGCGTAGTCCCAGACCGCAGAGAGGATCTGCTGGCGGCTCAAGACCTGCCTGGGGTGACGCATGAAGTACTCCAGCAGAGCGAACTCGCGGCTGGAGAGCTCCACCTGCCTCTCCCCGCGCCACACCCGGCGCGAGCGGAGGTCTATCTTGAGGTCCCCGGCCTCTATCCGGGAGGCCAGGGGCTGGTCGGCCCGGCGAGTGAGGGCCCGGATGCGGGCGAGGAGTTCCTCGAAGTCGAACGGTTTGGTCAGGTAGTCGTCGGCTCCGGCGTCGAGGGCTCCGACCTTGTCCTTTATGTCGTCGCGGGCGGTCAGCATCAGCACCGGAAGCTCGGGGCGGCGGGCGCGGATACGCCTGAGAACCTGGTGGCCGTCGAGGCCGGGGAGCATTATGTCGAGCACGACGAAGTCCACCGATTCGTCGGCGGCGAGCCGCACCCCCTCCTCACCGTCGTAGGCGCTCAGAGTCTGGTGCCCGCCGGCGGCGAGTCCTCGCTCCAGAAAGCGGACTATCGCCCGGTCGTCCTCGATGATCAGGACCCGCATGGTGGCGAAAGTATAATCCGGTCGCATGGCGAGGTATAGTGCGATGAGCTTCGGGGAGATCTCGCAGGCGTGAACCCGCTCAGGAAGACGCTCGAACGGCCGTGGCGGATCACCATAGCTGCCGTGGGCGGTCTGCTGGTGGCGATTATCGTCGCCGGCCTGGTGGGCTTCCTGCTCAACCGGAGCATAGAGCGTGCCGCCAACGACGCCCTCCGCTACGATGCGGAGCTCGAGGACGAGGGAGACGACCTGCGGGTCGCTGTCCTGGAGATGCGCCATTATCATCGCAACCTCTACTTCCAGGCCCGGGGAGGACAGGGCGCCACGCGCGTCGGCGTCGAGGACTTCGAGCGGGCGTATGAGGATCTCATGGCGGAGATCGAGGATTACGCGGAGATCCAAGTCAGGGAGCCCGACATCCCCAAACCGCAGGAGTTCCGCCGGATGGCCGGGGAGTACTACTCCGAGTTCCGGTCCGCGATACCGCTCGCGGAGTCTGATCCGCAGGCGTTCGAGGACGCGAGCGACCTGGGGTTGCGCAGGCTTGCGGAGATGAACGCCGCCGCCGAGAGGGTGGACGACCTGGGCGAGCGGCTCACGGACGCCTCGCTGCGCAACGTGGACCGGGCGGCGACGACCGCGACGTTCGTGCTTCTGGCGGCGATCTGCGGGCTGCTTCTCGCCGGGGCGGCGCTGTCCTACGCGGCGGTGCGCGTGGTCAGCGAGCTCCGGAGGCTCTACGACGAGCAGCACGAGGCGGCAGAGAAGCTGA
>JBFLXF010000633.1:0-1996 GCA_040757515.1 Actinomycetota bacterium | reverse complement strand
GAAGATCTGCTCTCCTCCTCCGTCCTCTATAAAACCGAATCCCTTCTCGCCGGAGAACCAGATCACCCTACCCCGTGAGACGGGCATCCCCTCCCGATGCGTCCCGGACGCCACGCCTCTCTAAGCCCCCTCGGGCTGAGTACCTACCGTCAGCGCCAGCTCCCGGGGCTTCTCGCGCGGCGTGACGACGGTGAGCGAGATCCTGTCGCCCGGTTCCTTCGCGTTGACGACCCGGATCACGTCGTCCGGCGAGGCGACCTCCTCGCCTTCGATGCGCGTGATCACGTCCCCGATGGGGACGGGGAGCCCGCCGATCTCCCTCTCCTCACCTCCCCTGATGCCGGCCCTATCCGCAGGTCCCCCGGGCGTCACCTCGCTGACTATCGCTCCGTTTGGGGGAAGGCCGTGCCTCTCCTTCAACTCTCCCTTCGAGAGCCCGGTATAGGCGGAAAGCTCATCTACCCCGGCCTGGAACATCCGCACCCCGATATATCCGTGCTCGACGTCGCCGTCGGTGATTAGCTGCTTCACAACGCTCTTTACCGTGTTGATTGGGACGGCGAACCCGACCCCCTGAAAACCGCCGCTCTCAGAGAGGATCTGGGAGTTCACGCCTATGACAGCCCCCCGCGAATCCAGGAGCGGTCCGCCGGAGTTGCCGGGGTTGATCGCGGCGTCCGTCTGGATCGCTCCGTCTATCGTGTAGTTGTTGGGTGCCTTGATCGGGCGCTCGGTCCCGCTCACGATCCCGGTCGTTACGCTGATGCCCACGTTGAGCGGGTTGCCGATGGCGATAACGGGATCGCCGACCCCGACTTCGTCAGAATCTCCCAGAGTGAGCGGCTTCAACAGCCTCTGTGGCGCCTCGACTTTCAGCAAGGCGACATCCGTGGAGGGGTCCTCTCCGACCACCTCAGCCGGCCTGCGATCCCCGCTCGCAAAGCGCACCGAGACCTTCCCGGCCCCAGCGACGACGTGTTGGTTGGTGACGATATGCCCCTCCTCATCGAGCACGAACCCTGAACCCCCGCTAGGCCCGGCCTCCGCCGAAGCAACGTCCACGCTGACTACTCCGGGGCCGTCGCGCCGGTATATCTCGCGCACCGAGGAGCTCATGTCTTCACCGGATGGCGCGGCGGGCACATCCCGCGTCGGGGTGGCCTCTCTTATCGTCACGTCTCCGGTCTCGTCTTCGAGCCCATACATGCCCAGCAGCAGGAACAGGGCGGTTACCAGCCCGCCCACTATCGCCGACGCCAGTGCCGTGATTGCCGTCTTCAGCACGTACACCTTCCCGATGCTCTAACTTATTATCTCCGTACTCTGAGGGCTGAGGCCGTCCAGCTTCCATTCGCCGCCCTCTCTCACCAGCCTCCAGACCACGGTGTTCCGCTCGGTTCTGTCGGTGTGCTCGGCTACCGTCGTGCCCGTGACCGTAGCCGTCTCCCCCGAGACCACAGCGGTCGGCCCCTCTACCCACCGGATGCTCCGCAGGCTCTCGAACTGTCCACTCCATTGTGCCTGCGTAGGCGCAGTGCTCTGCTTGAAACCGCTGGAGAGCAGGGCGTATGAGGCATCGTAGTCGCCCGAGGCTGCCGTGGCATAGATCTCCTCTACCGTCTGCGCCGCCTCTTCTGCCGGCTCGCCTTGCGTCCGTTCGCCTTGCGCCGGTTGCGTCTGCTCCGGCACGGTCTGTGCCGGCTGCGGCTCTTGCGGCTGAGGCTGCTCTCGCTGCTGTGGCTCCTGCCCACCAGAGGGACTCTGGACCCTCTCGCCGCGCTGAGAAACGCTATCTCCGCCGTCGTCTCCGAAGAGCGCAGGCAGGAAGATGACACCTAGCAGAGCGAGAGCCCCGACCACAGCGAGGACAGCCAGCAGGCCTGGCCTGCGCCGTCTCGCCGGTCGAGGTCGCGCCGGAGGGCGAGCGGCCTCGTGCGCGGACGCGGCGGATCCGGAGGATCGGGCGTGCCTCGCTCCGCCGAGCGCCATCAGGCGC
>JBFLXF010000632.1:0-2005 GCA_040757515.1 Actinomycetota bacterium | reverse complement strand
TGCGGCACCCCCGGTGCCATCCCGGCACGTACCCGTCCCGGGAGCGTCGTCATGCAACGTATTGTAACCAAACACGTCCCCGTATGTGCGGATTGCACAGGGGCCGGATCGCCTACTCTTCTCCGCCCGGCCTGTCCGCACCGGGCCCCTCCGCGTCTTCCTCGCCGCCCTCGGCGGGCTCCTGCGGGTGCCAGGAGAACCTCTCCCCGTCTCCTGACGCTCCGGGCGCACCTTCATCCGGCCTATCCGCGCCGGGTGTCTGTTCGTTCTCCGGCGCTCCCTCCGCCGGCTCCTGGGGATGCGGCCGCCGCTCCTCGCTCATCCTGCCCTCCGGGGTCGTCTTTTCTCTGCCCGGGGTTCGTACCCGCCGAGAGCGGCGATTATCCTTCGATGGCGCCCCTCAAGGGGTTGTGGACGGCGCAGCGCCGTACTCCTCGTCCGTGACGTGCTCGCCCCAGAACGCGGCGTTGCCTTCCTCATCGACCTGTTGCATCGCGACGTGGGCCATGAAGTGGTCCGGCGCGGCGCCGTGCCAGTGCTCCTCGCCCGGCTCGAAGAACACGCTGTCGCCCGGACGGATCACCTCTACGGGGCCGCCGCGGCGCTGGCAGAGCCCGAGGCCCTCCGTGACGTAGATGGTCTGGCCGTTCGGGTGGGTGTGCCAGGCGGTCCTCGCTCCCGGCGCGAAGTGGACGACGCTCGCCGCGAGGCGCGAAGGTCCCGACGGCGTGGCGGCGGTGTCGAGGTAGACCGCGCCGGTGAACCACTCGGCCGGTCCCCTTGCGGAAGGCTGCGAGCCGTTTCTCCTGATCTCCATCTCGACCTCCTCTACGTAGTGGTCATCACTGTGTGCCTCGCACGTGGCTCGTCGCTCAGCGGTAGGTGGTGCGTTCCAGCTCTTCCGGGTACCGCGCGCCCTGGATCTCGATCCCGGAGGCGGCGCTCTCGATCTCCCGCAGGTCTTCGGGCGTCAGCACGATCTCCGCAGCGCCGATGTTCTCCTCCAGGCGCTCAAGCCGGCGGGTGCCCGGGATCGGCGCGATCCACGGCCTCTGCGCCAGCAGCCAGGCCAGCGCTACCTGGGCGGGCGTCGCGCCCTTCCGCGGCGCGATCTCGCCAAGCAGCTCGACCAGTGCCTGGTTCGCCTTCCTGGCTTCCTGCGCGAAGCGGGGGATGGTGTTGCGGATGTCGCCCTCGGCGAAGCGCGCGCCCGCGTCGATCTTGCCCGTGAGGAACCCCTTGCCCAGCGGACTGTACGGGACGAAGCCGATCCCAAGCTCCTCACACGCGGGCAGCACCTCCTCCTCGGGGCGCCGCCACCACAGCGAGTACTCGCTCTGGACCGCCGTGACCGGCTGGACGGCGTGTGCGCGACGGATCGTCTGCGCCGCCGCCTCCGAGAGGCCAAAGTGCCCGACCTTGCCCTCCGCGATCAAGTCTTTCACCGTCCCGGCCACCTCTTCGATCGGCACGTCCGGGTCAACCCGGTGCTGGTAAAGGAGGTCAATGTAGTCGGTCTTCAAGCGCCTCAGCGAACCCTCGACGCTCTCACGGATCCGCTCCAGTCGGCTGTCCAGGCCGTTCGCCGGGCTCGGGCGCCCGCTCTCGTCGTACCTGAAGCCGAACTTGGTGGCGATCACGACCCGATCCCGAAACGGGGCGAGCGCCTCGCCCACCAGCTCCTCGTTGTCGAAGGGGCCGTAGACCTCTGCGGTGTCGAAGAACGTGACGCCGCGCTCGACGGCGGCACGGATCAGGGAGATCATCTCCCGCCTGTCCCCCGGGTTGGGACCGTAGCTCTGGCTCATGCCCATGCAGCCGAGTCCGATCGCCGAGACCTCCAGGTCGCTGTCTCCAAGCCTGCGTTTCTGCATCGTGTCTCCTTCCATGAAAAAGCTTGTCAAGTTTCGTTTCGCTACTGTGCCTCTCCTCTTGGAGAACCCTTCGGTCATCCTTCCATCCGCGCCCGTCCGGCCAGGGACCAAACGGCGCATTCCACTCGTGG
>JBFLXF010000631.1:0-2005 GCA_040757515.1 Actinomycetota bacterium | reverse complement strand
GAGACGCTGGGTGCCGCCCATCCCGGGCAGGATGCCCAAAGAGACCTCCGGAAAACCGAAGAGGGCGTTCTCCGCTGCTATGCGGATGTCGCAGGCGAGGGCCAGCTCGCAGCCTCCGCCAAGAGCGAAGCCGTTCACGGCGGCGATCGTGGGTACGGGGCTCCTATCCAGCAGGGCCATCGCGGCGTGCCCGATCTCCGCGAACCGCTTGGCCTCCAGCGGCGCCATCTCGCTCATCGCCGCTATGTCTGCCCCGGCGACGAACGATCTCTCCCCCGCGCCGGTCACCACGATGGCGCGTGGCCTCTCCTCCTCCAACTCCAGCAGGGCCTGCCCCAGTTCCTCGACCACCTGAGGGTTCAGGGCGTTCAGCTTCTCCTGTCTGTCCACCGTCACGACGGCGACATGCTCCTCGCGCTCCACCCTCACGAAATCCAAAGCGCCTCCCTTCGATCGCCTTAGCCGGTCAGCTTCTTCTGGGGTTCGATTCTCCCCGGGATCGCAAGCCTAGCGTCCGGACGCTCCCCGAGTGAACCATCGCCGCCTGAAGCCTGGCTGAAGAGCCACCCACAGGGCGGCGGGTTGGCTAGCTCCTGGCGGGCACGGCCTGCCGGACGTACTCCACGGCCTTCTTCGTGGGGGTTCCGGGGGTAAACACCTCGCCGACGCCCATCTCCTTGAGACGCCGGATGTCTTCCTTCGGGATGGTGCCGCCCGCGAAGACCAGGATATCCCCGGCGCCGTTCTCCTCGAGGAGCTCTATGATTCGTGGGATCAGGGTCATGTGCGCCCCGGAGAGGATGGAGACGCCGATGGCGTCGGCGTCCTCCTGGATGGCGGTCTCCACGACCTGCTCTGGAGTCTGGTGCAACCCGGTGTAGATGACCTCCATCCCTGCGTCACGCAGGGCGCGGGCAATGATCTTGGCGCCCCGGTCGTGTCCGTCGAGGCCTACCTTCGCCACTACCACCCGTATCGTGCGTTCCATGGTGACGCTCATTTTACCCTCCCCCCGGTCCCGCGCTACCCCTTCTCCTCGACCACCGGGTTGGTCAGGCTCCCCAGGCTCTCTATCTCGATGGTGATCTCGTCGCCGTCCTTGAGCCAGAGCTGCGGCTCGCGTGCCATTCCCACCCCGGGCGGCGTCCCCGTGAGGACGACGTCCCCCGGCACTAGCGTCATCCCTTCCGAGAGGAACGAGACGAGCTCGGCGACGGAGAAGATCATCTTCGAGGTGTGCCCGTCCTGCACAACCTCGCCGTTGAGGATCGCCCGGACGGAGAGGCCCTGGGGATCTGGCACCTCGTCCCTCGTGACCAGGTACGGCCCAAGCGGACAGAAGGTGTCGAGCGACTTGCTCCTGGTCCACTGCCCGCCCTCGGAGAACTGCAGGTCGCGCGCGGAGACGTCGTTGGCGTTCGTATAGCCGAAGACGTACTCCAGCGCCTCCTCCTCGGAGACGTTCTTCGCCTCCCGCCCGATAACGACGGCCAGCTCGGCCTCGTAGTCGGCCTGCCGCGTGATGGGCGGGATGCGGATCGGCTCACCCGGTCCTATGACGGTGTTTGCGTACTTGGCGAAGACGATGGGCTTCTCGGGGATCTGGGCTCCGGTCTCCGCGGCGTGGTCCTCATAGTTGAGACCGATGGCTATGACCTTCTGCGGGCGCGGCACGGGGGCGTGCAGCGTCGCCTCGGAGAGCGGCACCTCCTCGCCGCCCGGCCTGCGCTCGGCCCCGCGCCCGTGCGCGATGTACTCCTGCATGCTCGTCTCGCCTAGAGAGAAGATCCTGCCGTCCTCCACGCGACCGACCTTGGGCGTTTTTCCGCCCGTCGAGTACGAAACCAGCTTCAAAGTCCCCTCCTCTGCCGGGATCCGCAAACAAGACGCATCTTAGCAGCAACGCGGTCGTCCCCGCCGCGGCCCTCGCTAGGGCTGTAGCCGCTCGATCCTCCAGCCGCCTTCAGACTTTCGGTAGACGAGGCGGTCATGCAGGCGGTTCTCG
>JBFLXF010000630.1:0-2009 GCA_040757515.1 Actinomycetota bacterium | reverse complement strand
GAAGGTGCGCAGGATCGCCCGCCGCATAGACGCCTCTTCGCCACCCGAAGAGTTCCACGACCTCAGAAAGAAGTGCGGGCATCTGCGCTACGCCCTGGAACCACTGGCCGACCTCTACGGCCGCCCGGCGCGGCGTATGGTGAAGCGGCTCAAGGAGTTGCAGGATAGGCTCGGCGAGCAACAAGACCTCGTCCTCTTCGAGGAGAGGCTGCGCGAGATCGCCGCCACGGAGGATCTGCCGGCGCGCATGATCTTCACCATGGGTTCCCTGGCCAGCGGCCTCGCGCGCCGGGCCGCGGAGCTGAGAGCAGGCATTTCGGGGTCCAAGGCGCTGCGGGCCGTGCGGAAGGGCAGAGGCTGGGAGAAGCTCCGCAAGGCGATGGAGGAACGGCCTCCAGAGAAGGACACCGGATAGCATGGATCTCTACATCGTTCGTCACGCCGCTGCTTACGAGCGAGATCCCGCCCGCTGGCCAGACGACTCCGGGCGTCCGCTGACACCGGAGGGCGAGGCCGGGTTCACGGAGGCCGCGCGTGGCCTCGCAGAGCTCGTTCCGCGGGTAGATGCATTGCTCAGCAGCCCCTATGCCAGGGCATGGAGAACGGCGGAGATCCTGGCTGCGGAATGTTCCTGGCCTACGCCCGAACCGCTCGCCGTCCTGGAGCCTACCCTGCCGCCGGAGAAGATCGTGCCCGCGCTCGCGGATTATGAAGGCGAGCGGGCCGTCGCCGTCGTCGGCCACCGGCCGGGTCTGCATGAGCTGGCTTCCTACCTGCTCAGCGGCGAGGCGGGAGCGGTGCGGCTCTCCATAAAGAAAGGCGGGGTCCTGAGAATCTCCTTCGACGACGCCCTTAGGCCGGGAGCCGGCGCGCTTCACTGGCTGCTCACGCCGCAGGTCCTGCACTCGCTGGCCGTTCGCTAGCCCCCCGCCCCGAGTGGCATTCTGGCGGCGGTTTCGGGTGCCGGGTAGCCCTTGCCCAGGTCGAGCAGCGTCAGCTCGACGGCCTCCACCCGCAGCTCTCCCACCGGCCAGTCTCTGAGCCGTTCTATCGCCGAGATCAGCTCTTCAGGCGCGGGTGTCCCGTCCGGCGCCTGAAAGTAGGCTAGCGTGAGGTGCGGACTGCCGGGAGGTGGCTGAATCCCGCAGCCGTTGCAGAGAGCTTCGCGCAGCTCCCGCGTCCTGCCGCCATCGTGCACCTCGACGAACGCCGCGCCGGGAAAGGCGTTCAGGTTGGCGAGCCTCGCCTCGAACGGGGGAAAGCTCCGCAGGGTATTGCGGGCGTCCTTCTCTATCTCTTTGAGGCGCTCGCGCGAGACCTCGTCGTCACGGGTTGCCTCTTCGACGAGGAAACCAAGCAACACGAGGGTGACGTGCATGAAGCGGTCGGGATGCAGCGAGACGAACGGGAAAGGCCGGAGCGCCGCCCGCAACGGCTCAAGACGCCTCGCGTAACGCCGGGTGTCCACCCGGATCATTAGAGAGGCGGAGAGCGAGTGCCCGCCGCGCCAGGCCAGATCCATGTGCCCGCCGAACTCCAGGCGCCGCTCGCGCCGGAACCTCTCCCACACCTCATCGTATTCGACCATCTCCTGTCCAACTCTAGCAGACCTCTGCTGCTTGCCACTCGTTGCCCTGCATCCTCATCTAACGAGCAAGAGCAGGCCCGAAGCTTCTCACGGGTTTCTTAGATTCTCCGGCGAGAATGCCCAGCAGGAGTAGAGGAGATAAGCCGCGAGAGGAGAGAGATGGGCCTCACCACAAGAAACCCCAGGATAGTAAAGAGTAAGGCAGGCGGCCCTGCGGAGAGCTGGTGCGAAAGCGACCGCCGCGCCCGGTACAACGCCATCTCGGATGCGTGCTGGATCTACAGGTACCGCGATCTAGGGCGAATCGACATATAGGCAAATGTCTGCTTCACTCGGAGGGCAAGCCAACGACCGAGGTGGAGATATGCCCGCACGCTACGAACTAACGAAAACTCAATGGCGAAAGATCAAAGATTTGCTT
>JBFLXF010000629.1:0-2013 GCA_040757515.1 Actinomycetota bacterium | reverse complement strand
CGGGCTGCCGTACCGGAAGATCCCGTGAGTCCCAACCCGGTCCGCAACGGGCTTCTGGCGTTGCTTCTGGGGTTGATGCTCGGCGTGGGCCTCGCGTTCCTGCTGGAGTACCTGGACGATACCTGGAGGTCGCCTGAGGAGCTGGAGCTCGTCTCCGGCGTACCGAACTTCGGCGTCATCCCGGAGTTTAAGGTGCCCAGGGGCAAGAAGAAAGGAGCGTCCTAGGGTGGTACTCGCCCGGCGTAGACGGCGTAGAGATGAAGAGTCGACGGACCTCTCGGGGCGCCTCATAACCGTCCTGGACCCGACGAGCGTCGCCTCGGAGGCCTACCGCAGCCTGCGCACCAACCTCCTCTACGCGCACGTAGACGCCCCTCCGAAGGTCATCGTGCTGACCAGCCCCGGACCCCGCGAGGGCAAGAGCACCACCTGCGCCAACCTGGGCGTGGTGCTGGCCCAGGCGGACAAGCGAACCCTTGTCGTGGACTGCGACTTCCGCAAGCCCGTCGTGCATAAGACCTTCGGGCTGCGCAACGTGTGGGGCGTGGTGGACGTGCTGGTGGGCCAGCGCGAGCTGCAAGACGTCTGGCACGAACCCCTGCTCGGGCTGAAGGTGCTCACTGTGGGGTCCATACCTCCCAACCCGGCCGAACTCCTGAGCTCCAGGCGCTTCACCGAGTTCGTGGCCGGGGTGCGCGAGGATTTCGACTACGTGCTCATAGACGCCCCGCCCGTGGGGCTAGTCTCCGACCCGGCCATCCTGGCGACCCAGAGCGACGGGGTGCTACTGGTGGTGGACGCCCAGAACACCCGCAGGGGAGCCGTCCGGGAGAGCATGCGATCCCTGGAGGCTGTCGGCGCGAACGTCCTCGGAACCGTCATGAACAACGTCAAGAAGAGCAGGGGCGGCTATTACCACTACGGGTACGAGTAGTGTTGTTCGGGCAATCCGGAGCTTCTCCTGGCGCCGTCGAGCCGAGGACGGCTACTATTACTGGCAAGGTATGGGCATGAGCCGCCAGTCCTGTGCCAAAGTGGCGGCGGTATAGAGTCGGATGCACGAGGACGGATGATGTGAACAGGTACAGGGACTGGCTCGATCAGGCCGGAGCCAACCTGTTGCATGCCGAGCGGAGCGTGGAGATGGGCGACTACGCCTGGGCCTGTTTTGCGGCTCAACAAGCCGCCGAAGCCGCGCTCAAGGCCCTGCATATGCGGCATGGGCAGGTTGCGTGGGGACACTCCGTTCTCGACCTGATCTCCGCTCTTCCCGAAGAGGCAAGGCCCGGGAGATCCCTTGAGGAGAAGGCCCGGACTCTGGACAAATATTACATACCCACGCGCTATCCTGACGCCCATCCGGCGGGCTCGGCGGCCCGGCACTATACTGAGGATGAGGCGCGCCAGGCGGTAGAGATGGCCAGGGAGGTGATCTCGCACTGTGAGCGCGAGAGTCTGGAGGCTTGACCGGGATGCCGTGCTCGCCCGGCTTACGGACTGGGCCGGGCGGTTGGGAGAAGACCCGAACGTCCTGGCGGTGGTGCTCTTCGGCTCACTGGCCCGCGGGGATGCCACGGCTGCGAGCGACGCCGACGTGCTCATCATGCTGCGCGAGTCGCCGGAGGACTTCGGCGAGCGTCTGGTGCGGTTCAAGCCGGTGGGCCTGGGGGTGAGCGTGGAGGTCTTCCCCTACACGCTCGAAGAGACGCAGCGGGCTCTGAGCGAGGGATGGGGAGTCGTCGGGGTTGCGCTCAAAGAGGGGAAGGTGCTGTTCGGGCGCGAGAACGAGCTGGAGGGGCTGCTGCGGACCGCTCCGAGGGACCGGTGATGGAGCGCAATCGTACTCAAGTACAGATCGAGGCCCAAGGACGCGCGGCACAGATCCAGAGGCAGTCCTAGACCCGTCGATCCTGGCGACCCAGAGCGACGGGGTGCTACTGGTGGTGGACGCCCAGAACACCCGCAGGGGAGCCGTCCGGGAGAGCATGCGATCCCTGGAGGCTGTCGGCGCGA
>JBFLXF010000628.1:0-2015 GCA_040757515.1 Actinomycetota bacterium | reverse complement strand
CATCCGCCGCGAGGCCGAGCTGGCCGCCAAAGAGGCCGCCCTGAGGATAAAAGACGAGGCCGAAGCAGAGATGCGAGCCCGTCGGGCTGAGATCTCACGCATCGAGGAGCGCCTGGATAACCGCGACACCGCACTCGACCGCCGCGAAGAAGAACTCGACGAGCGACGCCGCAGACTCTCGGCCGCCGAAGAAGATCTGGAGCGCCGCAAGCGGGCGATAGAAGAGCTCGAACGCGAGCAAACCCGCAAGCTGGAGGAGGTCTCCGGACTCACCCGCGCCGAAGCCGAGCGCAGGCTTTATTCTAACCTTGAATCAGAGCTTGAGAGAAGTCTCGGGCGCATGGTGCGGGACAGGGTGCTGGAGGCGGAGGAGAGGTCGGATCAGGAGGCGAGGCGTATCCTTGCTACGACGATGGAGCGTCTTGCTTCGGACATCACCTCGGAGTCGACGGTGAAGGCTGTAGCGTTGCCCTCCGACGACATGAAGGGTCGGGTCATTGGGCGCGAGGGGCGCAACATCCGGGCGTTCGAGGCGGCTACGGGGGTGGACGTGATCATCGACGACACCCCGGAGACGGTGGTGATCTCCTGTTTCGACCCGGTTCGCCGGGAGGTGGCGCGGGTGGCGATGGAGAGGCTGGTGCAGGATGGGCGCATCCATCCGGGGCGCATCGAGCAGGTCGTCTCCAAGGCCAAAAAGGACGTCGAGAAAGAGATGAAGGCTGCGGGACGGCAGGCGCTCTACGACGCCAAGATCTCGGGTGGGATGCACAACGACTTGGTGCGGCTTCTGGGGGCGCTGAAGTACCGCACCTCCTACGGGCAGAACGTGCTCGCCCACTCGGTCGAGGTGGCGAACATCGCCGGGATGATGGCCCAGGAGCTTGGGGCGAACGTGAAGGTAGCGCGCCGGGCGGCGCTCCTGCACGACATCGGCAAGGCGATGGACCACGAGGTTGAGGGGACGCACGCCCTGATCGGGGGCCGCTTCGCGAAGAAGTGCGGTGAGTCCGAGGAGGTCGTACGTGCGATAAGCGCGCACCACCACGAGATAGAGATGGAGAGTGTCGAGGACGTGCTGGTGGCGACCGCCGATGCCGTCTCGGCCGCACGCCCTGGCGCGCGCCGGGAGACGACCGAGATCTACCTGGAGAGGCTCCGGTCTCTGGAGGATATCGCTCTGGCTCACCGGGGTGTGGACAAGGCTTATGCCATCCAGGCCGGTCGCGAGGTGCGTGTGATGGTCCAGCCCTCGGAGGTGGACGACCGCGTGGCAGCCAAGCTTGCCTTCGATATCTCCAGGCAGATCGAGCAGGATCTCGAGTACCCCGGCCAGATCAAGGTGACCGTCATCCGGGAGAGCCGGGTGAGCGAGGTGGCTCACTAGGAGCCGCCCTTGGAAGGCCCCTACCGCGACCTCGGCTCGGGTTTCGCCCGCCTTACGGGTGCCGAAGGGGCGCGCCGCGGCCCCTCTCGCATCTCCTGTGTGGAGGATGCCCTCTTCGAGTTGCTCCGCAACGCCCGCGATGCCGGCGCTCGCCGCATCTATGTCGCCACGACCCTCAGGGCCCGCCGCTACCGCGTCCTTACCGTCCTGGACGACGGCTGTGGCGTCCCCCAGGGTTACGAGGATCTCATCTTCGAGCCCGGCGTTACCACGCGTCACCTCGATCCCGTCCCCGACGATCCCGCTTCACCTCACGGCGCAGGCCTCTCTCTCTACCATCTGCGCAACGCCTCCCTCGAAGCCCGGCTCCTCTCCTCCAACTCCCCGACCGCCATAAGGGCCGTCTTCGACACTCGAACCCTCCCAGAACGCTCCCTCCAATCCCGCACCCGGCCCTCCAGATCCAACATCCCCGCTACCTGCCGCGACTTCGTCCGCAGAGATCCCTCCGTCCGCCTGTACTGCTCGTCCCCGGCCCGGATACTCGCCACACTCCTACATAGCCGCATAATACATAGTGATAAGCTGGCAGGGGTTGAGCGACGAGCGCGGGATGTTGGATTGGAGG
>JBFLXF010000627.1:0-2019 GCA_040757515.1 Actinomycetota bacterium | reverse complement strand
CCACGAGACCCGCGTCCCCCTTGGCCGGGTCGAAAGCCAGGAGCGCCACCTCGCCCCACCGGGACACCGTCCCCTGGATCGCCACCCCCGCCAGCTTGCGCTCTATCTCCGCAAGCGTAGGAGCCAGGCGCGCGCCCCGGACGAACGCCCGGCCCGGCGTAGGGGTCGGACCCAAGGGTCGCGCCGGGAAGAACCGCTGCTCCCAGATGCGCTCTGCCTCCTCGCGGAGGAGGACGCGCCCGCGCTGCGACTCGACCGCTCTCTGCAGGGCGGGCTCGACCCAGGATACCCTCTCCTTGGGGTAAGCGCCGAAGAGCACGTGCCCTCCTTCGAGGCCCTTGGCGCGGGTCATGGCGGCGGTCAGGAAGGCCAGGTGCCACAGCGGCGCCCCGCCCCGGCAGAGGTCCAACACGGCATTCCCGAGGTCCGCCGCGCTCCGGAAGATCGCCCCCACGGGGACGTCCCCGTCCGCCCGCCTCGTCGCGAGCCGGGCCCGCACGAAGAACGCCGTGCTGCCCCTCGATCCCACGAAGTGCCTCAGGGCCTCGCCCTCGACGACCTCCCGTCCGCCGCCCGCCAGCACGGCCTCTACCCGGAGGACGTTCTGGAGCAGCCAGCCGTACTCGAAGGAGCCCACCCCCACCCCGTTCTCGGCCAGCCAGCCGCCTACTGTGGACCTCGGTGCGCTCGTGGGGTAGACGGTAGGCCCCATACCCCTCTCGCGCAGCCGCTCTCCGAGGACCATCCAGCTGACCCCCGGCTCGACTTCCACCCAGCCCTCTCCTGGCTCCGGGAGCCGTATCGCGCGCATCGCGTCGAAGCGCACCGCGAGGGCCCGCGGCGCCTTGCCCGGGTAGAGGGCAGTGCCCGCGCCCCGGGCTACGAGTGGTATGCGGTGGCGAGCCGCGAGCCTGGTCAGCAGCTCGACCTCCCCGGCGCTCTGGGGGAACACGGAGGCGAATGGCTCCCCGGCGTCCGGTTCGCTAGGGGTGTGCCTCACGAAGCGGCTCCCGAAGGTTTCTTCGATGGTCTTCAGAGCTTCTTCGGGTACGTTGTTCATGCCGTTACCTCTCTCGCACTCTACCACCCCGTGTGTAGGCTGACGTGGCGCACGAGCCTCATTCATGCTTCTTTCAGCAAGCACTCAGCCGCCGTTCAGCGGAGGCTCAGGGTTCGCTCAGGGGAACCTGGTAGGCTTGGGGCGTCGACCCGGAAAAGGAGGCGTGTGCATAGCGACCGCACGAGCGCCGGACACGCGAGCCGCTACGGCCAGATCGCCGACGCGCTCTCGCGGCACGGGATGGGCTACATGGTCGGCGTTTTCGGGTTGGAGCGCTTCGTCCCGTTCCACAGGGGCATTCTGGGCCATCCGCGACGGGAGGAACCCTACACGCGACCCGAGCACCTGCGCATGGCGCTCGAGGAGCTCGGCGCCACCTTCGTCAAGCTCGGCCAGATCCTCTCGACCCGGCCCGACCTCATGCCGCCGGACTACCAGGAGGAACTGGCAAGGCTGCAGGACGCCGCCCCGCCCATCCCCTCGGAAGCCGTCGAGGAGGCGGTGAGGGCGGAGCTGGGTCAGCCCGTCGAGGAGGCGTTCGCCACCTTCGAGAGGGAGCCGCTGGCCGCGGCCTCCATCGGGCAGGCTCACGCCGCGACGCTGCGGGACGGCACCGAAGTCGTGGTCAAGGTGCGTCGCCCCGGAGTCGTGGAGCAGATCGAGGAGGACCTGCGTATACTGCAGAGCCTGGCCGTGCGGGCGAGCCGGCGCTGGGAGGTCGCCGAGCAGTACGACGTGGTGGCGCTGGCGCAAGAGTTTGCCCAGACCCTGCGGGCCGAGCTCGACTACGTCCGCGAGGGCAGGAACGCCGAGCGCTTCGCCGAGAACTTCGCCGACGACCCTGGGGTCCACGTGCCCAAGGTGTTCTGGGAGACGAGCACCTCGCGGGTCCTGACCCTGGAGCGGCTCCGGGGTATCAAGGTCAACGACGTCGAGGCGCTCGACGCGGCCGGCATCGA
>JBFLXF010000626.1:0-2020 GCA_040757515.1 Actinomycetota bacterium | reverse complement strand
CGGGACCGAGCTGGCTATGGCCCTGTCTATGAGCCCCACGGATCTGTCCCCTCTAGGTCTGCCGTCCGGAGCGCTCGCTCACCACATCGAAGTCCGATTCTATCCGCTCGGAAGGCTCGGGACCGAGGAGACTGAAGATGAAGATCAGGACGAAGGCCACAGCGACGCCAGGCACGATCTCGTAGAGACCCCAACCGAACGGGTCCAGCTGCCTCCAGAGCACCACCGTGACGGCGCCGCCGATCATCCCCGCCAGCGCCCCGAGCCGGTTCATCCTGCGCCAGAACAGCGAAGTTATGATCAACGGCCCGAAAGCCGCCCCGAAGCCGGCCCATGCATAGGCCACGAGATTCAGGACCGTCCCGCCGCCCAGAGCCAGTACGTAAGCGACTATGGCGACCGCGACCACGGTTATGCGCCCTACCCACAAGAGGACCGTATCTGAGGCGTCGCGGTTGAGGAGGGCCCGGTAGAAATCCTCCGTGAGGGCCGAGGAGACCACCAGCAGCTGCGAGTCGGCGGTGCTCATGATCGCCGCCAGCACCGCCGCCAGCATCAGGCCGGCGATCCAGGGGTTAAACACCTCCTGCACCGCGCTTATGAACACCGTCTCCGGGTTAGAGAGCTGCTCCTCGAAGAACACTATGCCAACGAGCCCGACGATCATGGCCCCTACGAGCGTGGTAATAACCCAGACCATGGCGATCCGACGCGCCCTCGGAACCTGCGCCGCGCTCCTTATGCCCATAAAACGCGCCAGGATGTGCGGTTGCCCGAAGTATCCCAGACCCCACGCGAGCCCGGAGACGATGAGCACTACCCCCAGGCTCTCACTCGCGATCCAGCCTCCGTCCTCGATGCCGACGTTGCCCCTGATCGACAAGAGCGCCGGGCTCTGCGCTTCGAGGCCGTTGATCAGGGGGTTGAACCCCCCTATGCTCAGAATGAGTATCACCGGGACGACCATCAGGGCGACCCACATGAGGCTGCCCTGCACGAAGTCCGTGAAGCTGACGGCCAGAAAGCCGCCGAGAAAGGTGTAGCTGACGATCACCAGCACCGCGACGGTGATCGCGAGCGTCGGCTCGATCCCGAAGACCTCGTTGAAGAGGATGCCTCCGGCGACCAGCCCGGAGGCCACGTAGATCGAGAAGAAGACGATAATCACGACCGCCGAGACCATGCGCAGCAGATGGCTCCGGTCCTCGAAACGGTTCTCGAAGTACGAGGAGATTGTTATGGAACCTCCTTCTCTCTGCAGAGCGCCGGCCTGCTCGGTGTAGATCCGCAACCGCCCGGCCACCAGCCGCCAGTTGAGATAGGTCCCTATCGCCAGACCGACCGCTATCCACCCGGCCCCCAACCCGCCGGCGTACGCCGCTCCCGGCAGACCCAAGAGCAGCCAACCGCTCATGTCGCTGGCCTGCGCGCTCAAGGCCGCTACCCAGCTGTTCAGGGTGCGCCCACCGAGTACGAAGTCCGTCAGGTTCTTGTTGCGCCGGTAGACCCAGACGCCGATGCCCAACATGCCCAGCAGATAGATCCCGAACGTCGTCAGGATGGGGAAAGATACCGGCATCTGAAACCCCCGTCGCTCCAGAACCCTACAGCCGCGCTACGATTATGTTTCTATCGTATCAGTCGGCGTGCTCTGCCGTAAAGGACGGTGGTCTTCCGCCACCCCCCGCCGGGATAGAGAGCCCGCGCGGATCATGCCGGCCGTGCCGGAAGAGTTTTCGGGTCGTGATCCCATGAGATAATGGTGCCGGAAGGCGACCAGGGACTGTTCACCCGGAGGAGTGTCTGATGAGCGAGACGACAGCGACCCGCACGGTAGCCTCCGTCATCGGAGGCAAGGCGCTGGAGGACGCGCCGGGCGGGCGGATGCCATCGACCAACCCGGCGCGCCTGGACGATACGGTAGCCGAGGTGCTGCTGGGCGACGCGGGAACGTTCGTCGCAGCATGCCGCGCCGCGCGCGCGGCGCAGAAGGAGTGGGCGGCGGTGCCGGCCCCGATCC
>JBFLXF010000625.1:0-2022 GCA_040757515.1 Actinomycetota bacterium | reverse complement strand
AAGCAAATCTTTGATCTTTCGCCATTGAGTTTTCGTTAGTTCGTAGCGTGCGGGCATATCTCCACCTCGGTCGTTGGCTTGCCCTCCGAGTGAAGCAGACATTTGCCTATATGTCGATTCGCCCTAGTACCCCGGCCTGCCCATCCTCTTGTACGTGATCTGCTTTCCGGCCTCCACCCCCGGCTGGTCGTAGGGGTTTACGCCGTAGAGGGAGCCGGCGATGGCGGTCTGTACCTCCAGGGCCTGCAGCAGGTAGCCGACGTTCTCCTCGCTTATCTCGCCGAGCCGTATCGTCGAGTTCGGGCGTCCGGCCTCGGTGAGCGCCTTCCGGGTCGCGTCGCACTCGACGTTCAGGAGCTCTCCTATCGTGTGGCCGCCGAGGTAGCCGACGCCCTCGAGGTCCTCGTAGGCCTCGGGTATCCTGAGGTCGCGCGGGTGCCGCTCGACCTCCACGATCTCTATAACCTTGTCCTGCGGCCCCTCCATGTAGAGCTGGACCTGCGAGTGCTGGTCGGTGGTGCCGACGGCTCCGTGGGGCGTGGAGCCTTTGCCGTCCTTGCCGAGCGACTCCGCCCAGAGCTGGACGAACCACGCCGCGAGCCGCTCCAGGGCGTCGGCGTAGGTCATCATCACGCGCACGTTGCGCCCGCGCGCGGTGTCCATCAGGTAGTGCATCGCCGCCCCGACGACCGCCGGGTGCTCGGCGCCCCGCTCCTCGACTTCGTCCACGCACCGCGCCGCTCCGCGCAGGAGGGCGTCCACGTCGAGGCCGGCGACGGCGGCGGGCAAGAGGCCCACGGGCGTGAGCACCGAGAACCGCCCGCCCACGTCCTGCGGCACGGGCAGCGTCCGCAGGTCGTCGCGCTCGGCGATCTGCTTCAGAAACCCCTTCTCCGGGTCGGTGGTGGCTATCGTGCGGCCCTGCCAGCCGAAGTCCCCTAAAGAGCCGATGAGGAAGCCCCGGATCACGAGGAAGTTCGCCACCGTCTCGGCGGTCGAGCCGGACTTGGTGACGACGTTGACCCAGGTGCCGTCCGGGTCGGCGACGTCCAGGATGGCCCCCAGGGTGGCGGGGTCCACGTTCTCGGCGAAGTGCAGGCGCGGACCGTTTCTATCTGTCATCAGATCATAGTACGGGTGGTTGAGCGCCCGGTGCAGCGCCATCGGTCCGAGGGCCGAGCCCCCGATCCCTACGTGCACGAAGTCCGTGGCCCCCGAACTCCGTATCTCCTCCGCAAGCGCCCTGCACTCCGTTGCATACTCGCCGGTCTTCGGCAGCCGCATGAAGCCGGGGGAGTCGTCCCTCAGCCACCCTACAGCCTCCTCCAGCCGGGGCCGTACGCCGTCCAGGTCCCGTTCCTCGAGGCCGCCCTCGACCTCCACGAGGTTGCGGTAATCGAAGGTGACTTCGGCCACGCTTCCTCCCTCTCTAGCCGCAGAGAACAGAGCCAGTTTAATCCACGGTATAATGCCCGGCCATCGTGAGCGCCGCCCCAGCACCCGCCGACGTGGTCGTCTCCCGCCTGAAGGCGGAGTATCCCGGCGCAACGACCGAGCTGAACTGGACGAACCCGCTCGAGCTGCTCGTCGCCACGATCCTCTCGGCCCAGACGACCGACGTGCGCGTGAACCAGGTTACGAGATCGCTGTTCGAGAAGTATCGCACCGCCCGTGACTACGCGGAGGCCGACCCCGCTGAGCTGGAGGAGGACATCCGCCCCACCGGCTTCTATCGCAACAAGGCGAAGGCGCTGCAGGGGATGGCCCGCGCGCTCCTGGAGCGGCACGGCGGGGAGGTTCCGAAGACGATGGAGGATCTAGTCGCCCTCCCCGGGGTCGGGCGTAAGACGGCGAACGTAGTGCTCGGCAACGCCTTCGGGGTGGACGAGGGGATCGTGGTAGACACCCACGTCCGGCGCCTCTCCAACCGGCTCGGCCTGAGCGCCGAGCGCGACCCGGAGAAGATAGAGCGCGACCTCATGCGGGTGGTGCCGAAGGAGGACTGGACCGTCTTCTCGCACC
>JBFLXF010000624.1:0-2025 GCA_040757515.1 Actinomycetota bacterium | reverse complement strand
GCCCTCCCCGGCTCTCTGGCAGGAGGAACGAGGAGCAGCTGGCCTCCGATCTTGAGCTGGAAGACGAGCGCGTCCGTACCATCTAGCTCCACGATGAGGTGCTTGGCCCTCCTTCTGGCGCCGGTTATCCCGACGCCCTCCAGCCGCCGGACGAACTCCTCGCGCGACGGATACTCGACGAGGGCGGGGTCGAGGACTTCGGCGCGCTCGATGCGCGAGCCGGCGACCAGCTCGCGCAGGTCGTTCTTTATAGTCTCTACCTCGGGTAGCTCCGGCATCTAGCGCGCGGCCTCTGCAGCCCTCCGCCGCAACGGGACGGGCTCCTTGAAGACCGCCTTGTAGAGCCCATCGAGCATGATGGAGCGGGCGTCGAGCGAGCGCATCGCACCCTCTCGAACCCTCCGCCGGCCCTCCTCATCCCCAGCGTAAGGGGCAACGGCCTCCATCATGATGCGGGCGTGCTCGACGTCCATCGTGACGTGGCTGGTGAAGATCTCCAGCGCCGCCTCGTCGAGCCCGGCGGCCTTCTTCAAGCCCTCGGTGAGCCGCACGTAGATCGGGGGCACCGGCCACTCGCTCGCCGGTCCCAAAGCACCCAGTCCCAACCGCACATCGGGGTGGCGGCAGAGGTCGTAGTGCGTGGCGATGTACGCCTCTATCTCGGGCAACGTCGGTGGCTCCTCCCACTCCTCCTCTGAGATGCCCAACGCCCTGAGGAAGCGGCGATAGAGAGCGGGGTGGGTCTCCTCGGGATCGAGGTGGCCGTACTCGTCGAAGAGAACCTCCGCAAGCGCGAGCTGCAGCCCCTCATCGTCGCGGCAGCCCGAGATCAGAGCCGCCAGATACAGCCGGCTGACGCGCACGTGGCGGTAGTACTGGATCGCAAACGTCCTCACGCCCTCCGCATCCACCTCCCCATCCCCAAACCGCTCCAGAAACGGGTGCGTCAACGCCGGGTGACCGATCACCTCCCGCTTCAACCGCTCCAGAAAACCTCTGGCATCCACCTCGCGCCTCCTCCGTCCATCGGACTACGGGGAGATAGTGTACCGCCACTCCGGACCCCATTCCCCAATGCCCCTCTCTATAGTCTCACCAGCTTCAGTGAGGTATAATCCGCACATGACAGAGAAGAGGAACATAGGGCAGGGCTGGCTAAGCGTACCGCGCAGGCGGGAGGAGGAGAGGCTGGATCCGCACTTCTACAAGCGCGGGATCAACGGGCTGACGGTGGAGCAGGCGCTCGAGCGGGCGTTCCCGAAGGTCATGGAGATCCTGGCCCGCAGCGGGGAGAGTTACTCCGAGTTCGAGCGTCAGCTCGTGCGGCAGACGATGCGGGCGTGCCTGATCTCGCAGGTCAGCCGGGCGAACCTCTACCGCATCGCGGGCATCCTGGTGGCCGACCGTCGCGACGAGGGGGCTCACCGCGACGTCTCGCTCGCCGTCGCCTACGTCGAGGCTCTGCGCGAGGCGTTCCTTACGCAGCTCTCGGCTGGCGAGCGGGTCGAGACTCCCTTTGGTCCCGGCGAGGTGCGTTACGTCTCCGGCGACGGCGAGAACGCCGCCGTGAGGCTCGATGGTGGCCGCGAGGTGTGGCTGCCGGCCGCCAGAGTCTCGCGCCTGGATCCTACCGGCAGGCTTCGCGCCGCCTCCTGACCTCCAGCTAGATTCTTGACCCGCTCTTTACGGCGGTCCACCACTTCTTAACCGGTCCTTAACGCGACCGGGGCAAAGGGGCGGGAAGAAGAGTCGTCTTCGAGCGGCGAGAGGGAGGCGCATGAACAAAGCGGGCGGATACATGGATCTGGCGAGAGAGCGGGGCATTCACTGGGGAGCGGCCCCGCTCGGCTTCGGAGGCATCGCCGAGTGTGCCTTTCTGGCCGGCCTGATCCTCCTCCCGGCCAACCTCGCCGGAGGCTATGTCGGCGGGCCCTCCCGGCGGAGCTAGTACCCCGCCGCTCTGGCCTGATATATTCGGGGCGCGCGGCATAAACACCGATAGAAGGGCCGGTGCATGGAGAGCGC
>JBFLXF010000623.1:0-2030 GCA_040757515.1 Actinomycetota bacterium | reverse complement strand
CGTCACCGAGCCTCTGATGAGCTCGATCGGCGGGGGTGGGTTCGCCCTCGTGCGCGACCCGGACGGAAGCGCCGAGCTCATAGACTACTACGACGCGATGCCGGGCAAGGGGCTTCCCGCCTCGGAGTTCGGTGCGGGCGGCAACCCGCAGACCATCGTCCTCAAGTACGGAGCCGGCGTCAACTCCACCGTGGGCGGAGCCTCGGTCGCCGTTCCCGGCGCGGTAAAGGGATGGGAGACCCTCCTTCGCCGACACGGCAGATTGACCCTCAAGGAGACTCTCGCTCCGGCCGTACGTCTCGCCCGCGAGGGATTCCGGGTCTGCAGGACGAGCGCCCTGTGGTTTCAGGTAGCTGAAGAGGTGCTGTGGCTCACCGACGAGACCAGAGAGACCTTCTACAACGGCGAGAGGGTGTACCTGGAGGGTGAGACCATGCGCTTCCCCGACCTGGCCAGGACGTTCGAGGAGCTTGGGGAGCTGGGCGCCGCCCATCTCTACGAGGGCGCATTGGGCAGCAGGGTATCCGCCTACGTCCGCGAGATGGGAGGAATCCTGACCGAGAGGGACCTTGCCGAGTACGAGGCGGTGGTGCGGGAGCCGCTCACGGTGGCCTACGGGGAGGCCGCCATACACACCAACGGCCCACCCTCCGCAGGCGGTCCCACCCTTGCCCAGATGCTGCGTGTGATCTCCGCCTACGACCTCTCTGCGATGTCCGAGGGCGACTACGTCGCCGTTCTCGCGGGCGCGATGCGACTCGCCCTCCATGACCGGGAGACGGCCTACACCGAGGGTGAGCACAATGCTCGCGTCGCCGCTCGTCTCACGAGCGAGGAGTACGCCAAAGAACAGCGCCGGCGCATCCGGCGGGGCCTGCGGGGGAGCACCACCCACCTCTCGTGCGTGGACGCCGATGGGCTCGCCGTCTCGATCACGGCCAGCATGGGCTACGGCTCCGGACTGGTGGTCCCGGGTACGGGCATCCCTCTCAACAACACTCTGGGCGAGCCCGAGCTGAACCCCAGGGGCTTTCACGCCCTCGCACCCGGTGAGCGGCTCATCTCCAGCATGAGCCCGACCGTCGTCTCTTCGCCCGGGGGCGGGCTTCTGGCGCTGGGGTCGCCCGGTGCCTCGCGCATACCCACGGCGATCCTGCAGGTCCTCATAAACGTGCTGGACTTCGGGATGCCCCTGGAGACGGCGGTGCTCGCGCCCCGCTTCCACGCCGAGGGAGACCTCTTCGCCTACGAGGCTGGCGCTCCGAAAGGAGATCTGGAGGGCTACGGGCGAGTGCTCGCCTTCGAGGAGCCCAACATGTACTTCGGTGGCGTCAACGCCGTGCGCCGGACGGCCGAGGGCCCCTTCGAGGCAGCGGCAGACCCCAGACGCTCGGGAGGGGTCGCCTTTGCCTGATCTCAGGCAACCGGTGGGGATACTTGGCGTGCCCATGGACCTCGGCCAGGATCGCCGCGGTGTTGACATGGGGCCGAGCGCGATCCGCTACGCCCGCCTCAGGGAGGCGCTGGAGGAGTTGGGCTACGCCGTCGCCGATCTGGGCAACACCGATGTGCCCATTCCGGAAGCCGCCGCGGATGGAAAGGAGAGGTTCAAGCACCTCGCCTCCGTAAGCAGGGTCTGCGCTGCGGTCTACGAGCGGGCAGGAGAGATGGTCGCGCAGGGAATGTTCCCCGTCTTCCTCGGAGGGGACCACTCGATCTCCGTAGGCACCGTCTCCGGCGTGGCGCGCGCGGGGGGGCGCACCGGTGTCGTCTGGCTCGACGCCCACGCGGACTTCAACACGCCGGAGACCTCGCCGTCGGGCAATCTCCACGGCATGCCTCTCGCGGCCCTCACCGGACGCGGACATCCCGAGCTGGTAGAGATCGGGGGCGAGGGGCCGAGCGTCTCGCCGGAGGGTGTTGTCCTGATAGGGCTGCGCTCCGTCGACCCTGAGGAACGCCGGCTGCTGCGCGAGGCCGGGGTGCGAGTCTACACCATGAAGGAGATAGATGCCTACGGCGTCGCCACG
>JBFLXF010000622.1:0-2048 GCA_040757515.1 Actinomycetota bacterium | reverse complement strand
CTCGCCTTTCACGCGCTCGCGCAGCTCGGATTGCAGGGCCAGGGTGTTGAGGTTCCTGAGCTGCCTGCCGGTTAGTCTCCTGCGGCCGTTCGTGGCGAGATCTGTCATGGCATCTCCCTCTCTGTGGCTCTCGGCGATAAGCTTCCGGCTCTCTGGCCGGTGGCTGAAAGCTGATCGCTGACGGCTCCTTTCTCTAGGCGGCGTACCGCTCGAACTCGGAGCGCTTCGGCTCCAGACTCAGCCCGGGTCGCGAGGGGTCCGGCCTCAGATGCCCCCCTTCGGGGCTCGGGGCTCCGTCGAAGAGCATCCGCTCTACGCGTGCGTGGTCGTGGAAGTACTCCAGGTGCACAAGCGTCTCCATCGCACAGCAGGCGTGAGCGGAGACCGCGGGCGCGCAGTGGGCGGAGAACGGGATCTGGCGCCCCTTGCAGATGCCGTCCACGCGCAGGAGGCTCGTGATCCCGCCGCACCGCGTGACGTCCGCCTGCAGGATGTCCACGCATCCGGAGAGGTCGTGGAGCTGCGCCAGCGTCCACTCATACTCCCCGGCGGCTATCGCGAGCCCGCCGGGACCGCGGTCGCGCAGCAGCCTCAAGCCCTCGCGGTCCTCGGAGCTTACGGGCTCCTCGAAGTACATGATGCCTTCCCCGGCGAACCATTCGGCCCAATAGAGGGCCTCTTTGCGGGAGTAGGCGCCGTTGGCGTCTACCATAAGCTCCACGTCGCCCCCGATGGCCTCGCGGGCGGCGCGTACCCGCTCGGGATCTCTCTCCGGCTCGCGCCCAACCTTCATCTTCACGCGCGGGATGCCCTCCGCGGCCCAACCGCCGAGCTGCTCCCGGAGTCTTTCCAGGGAGTAGGAGGTGAAGCCGCCGCTGCCGTAGACCGGCGCGGCCTCGTGGAAGCGCGGGAGGGCGTCGGCGAGGGGGACACCGAGCAGCCTCGCCTTCAGATCCCAGAGGGCGACGTCCACCGCAGAGACGGCCATCGCGCCGACGCCGGGGCGCCCGGCGTTGCGGATGGCGGCCTGCATCTTCATCCAGACCGCAGGCGGGCGCATGGCGTCCGTCCCTTCAACCTCGCCTGCGAGCTTTGAGTCGACGAACCTGCCGACGGAGACGTCGCCGTAGGTGTAGCCGAGGCCGCGCTCACCGCCGCCCGCGACCTCGACCAGCACCATCGTCGTCGAACCCCACTCCAGGGTCCCATCCGACTCGGGAGAGTCGGTGGGGACCGTGCAGGCGGAGACCCTGACGGCCTCTACGGCGACCTCGGGCCTGCGAGCCATCCTACCGGTCGCGGCCCGGCAAGAACCGGTCCACGCGCTCCTGCACGGAGCCGGGCACGTACTCCTCCAGCTTGCCCTTGAGGGCGTTCTTGACGATCTCGGCACGCGCCGGGTCGCCTTTGTAGAGGGCTTGCATCATGCCCTTGACCTGCTCGAAGCGGATGTGCGGCGGCAGCGGTGGAACCTCGGGGTCGGTGATCGCCTCGTAGACCACGGGCCGGTCGGCGCCCAGGGCCTCGTCCCAGGCCGCTCCCACGTCGCCGGGGTCGTCCACCCGGATGCCCCTGAGGCCGAGCAACTCGGCGTAGCGGGCGAAGTGAAACTCCGGGAGCACCTGCGAGGTCTCGACCTTCGGGTCGCCCTCCATCACGCGCTGCTCCCAGGTCACCTGGTTGAGGTCGCGGTTGTTGAGGACGAGAACGATCGCGCGCGGATCGCTCCAGCGCTCCCAGTAGTAGGCGATGTCTATGAGGGCGTTGATGCCGAGCATCTGCATCGCCCCGTCCCCGAGGCAGGCTATGACGGGCCTCTCCGGGTAGGCGAACTTGGCCGCCAGGGCGTAGGGCACGGCCGGGCACATCGTGGCGAGCGTCCCGGAGAGCGCGGCCTTCATGCCGTCGCGCACCTTGAGGTGGCGCGCCCACCAGTTGGTCGCCGAGCCAGAGTCGGAGGAGAGGATCACGTTCTCCGGCAGCCGTGAGGAGAGCTCGTGAAAGACCCGCTGGGGGTTTATGGGGTTCGCGCTCTCCATCGCGCGCTC
>JBFLXF010000621.1:0-2057 GCA_040757515.1 Actinomycetota bacterium | reverse complement strand
CGCCGAGCTTGCCGGGCGAGATCGTCATCGAGAGCCCGGCGGCGAAGATGGCGGCGTTGGCGGCGGGCGGCACGCCCACGTTCAGGAGGCGCAGGTAGTACACCCACCGGAAGAATCGCCCCACGTAGGAGAGCGAGACGAGGCCGAGGATAGCCGGAACGTAGGCGTACCGGAAGTCGTCGAGGGCGGTGCGCAGGTCATCGAGGCCGCTTATGACGGCGAGGATGAGGTAGACGGCGACGCCCAGTGCCAGGGCGAGGACCAGGTTGCGCTTGAGGCTGCCCACGTCAGAGGAAATAGATCACGAACATCACCACCGCCAGCCACAGGAGGAGCGTGATCTGCAGGGGCCTATCCTTGAGGAGCAGGGTGTCGGGGTTCCCGCCGCCGTCGCGGTGCACGAGCAGCATGTAGCGGAATACCCCGTAGACCACGAACGGGATGCTCGCCATCATGAACATCTCGTCCTCGCTCTCGTAGACGGTAAAGGTGTAGAGGGTGTAGGCGATGATCGTCGCCGAGAGCATGATGTTCATCATCTCGTCGAGCATCGGTACCGAGTAGTCCTGGAGGTTCTTGCGGTGCGCTGCGGCACCCTCCCCCAGGGAGGCCAGCTCGTAGCGCCGCTTGGAGAAGCCGAGGAAGAGGCTCAAGAGGCCGGTACAGACTATCAGCCACGGCGAGACCGGGCTGCTCACCGCCACCACCCCGGCGAACGCCCGGATCACGAACCCGGCGGCGATGCTCATAACGTCCAGGATGGCTATGTGCTTGAGGAAGAAGATGTAGAGCGCCTGCAACGCCAGGTACGCGAGCCCGGCTAGCCCCACCCCGGCGTGCACCGCGAAGGCCAGCGCGAGCCCCCCGGCCGCCAGAATCGCCGCGTAGACGGTCGCGGAGCGCGGCGAGATCAGGCCGCTCGCCACGGGACGGCGACGCTTGAGCGGGTGCTTGCGGTCCTCCTCCACGTCCAGCACGTCGTTCGCGGCGTACACCGCACCGGAGAGCAGGCAGAAGGCGGCGAACGCCAGCACCGCCCTCGTCACCGAGGACGCCACGAAAGCCTGCTCAGCAAAGACCAGCCCGGCCAGCACGAACCCGTTCTTGGTCCACTGCTTGGGTCGGGCCAGGCGCAGGTAGGCGCCCGCGAATCCCATAGAACCGCTAGCTTCCACGAATGCCGTTTTCTACCACAAACCGCGACATAAGTCTCTACCCTACCACCGGCACCCGCCTCAAAGAACTTTCCCCTTCCTGAGGGTAGACTATCCTGGCCTCATGCAGAGCACGGACCATCCATCACCGGAGGACGCATGAACGCCGCCCCCCGGCGAGCCTCCGCGCTGGCCGAGTGGTTCTGGCTCGCGCGCCCTTTCTCGCTGACGGCGGCGGCGGTCCCCGTGATCTTCGGCACCGCCCTCGCGATCACCGACGGCGCTTTCGCGTGGGGACCGTTTCTGGCGATGCTCGCCGGCAGCCTCCTGATACAGGCCGCAACCAACATGTTCAACGAGTACTACGACGAGAAGCGCGGCCTCGACACCGCCGAGGCGGTCGGGATCGCCGGCTCCATCGTGCAGGGCAGGATGCACGCGCGAACCGTCCTATTCGGCGCTCTCTTCTGCTACACCCTGGCGCTATTCTGCGGCATCTACCTCATCGCGGTCGGCGGCTGGCCGATACTCGTCCTCGGCTGTCTCAGCGCCCTGGGCGGCTACCTCTACTCGGCGGGGCCGCGCCCCATTGCCTACACGCCGGCCAGCGAGCTGGCGGTCTTCCTGTTTATGGGCGTCCTGATCGTGGTCATCGCCTACGCCGTGCAGCATCCAGGTGAGTTCCCCCTGCACGTCCCCCTTACGGCCCTGCCCATCGGCGGTCCCGTGGCGGCGATACTGCTCGCGAACAACATCCGGGACATGCGCTCCGACCGCCGCGGCGGGAGGCGCACGCTCCCCATAGTGTTCGGTAGGGGAGCGGCGATCTGGGTCTACCGCGCCTTGATCCTGGAGGCCTACGCCGCCGTCGTGCTGTTGGTGTACTTCGGAGTAGTCCCGCCC
>JBFLXF010000620.1:0-2069 GCA_040757515.1 Actinomycetota bacterium | reverse complement strand
GGAGGCGCTGCGACGCCACGCCGTGCGGCGGGCCTACAGGCTTGCTGCGCCGGAGTGCCCGCTCCCGGACCGGCGGCACGTTGAGGAGGCGCTTGCGCTCATCGGGAAGAGAGAGGGGACGCGTGCGATCGAGCTGCCCGGCGGGGTCGTCGTTGCCGCCCGCTACGGCAGGGAGCTTGCCTTCTACCGCAGGGGAGAGCTCCCGGGAGAGGTCGAGCTGCCAAAAGGGGAGGTCGAGTATGCCGGGTGGCTCATCTCCGTGCGGGAGGTCGGGGAGTTCGACGAGCGTGACGCCGCGCGGGCGGAGGTGGCCTGCCTGGATGCCGAGAAGGGACCTTATCGCGTGCGCCTCGCCCGAGAGGGGGATATCATCCGGCCGTTGGGTCTCGCGGGCCGCAAGAAGAAGGTCATGCGGGCGATGATGGACCGCAAGGTCCCTGCAGATGTGCGCAGGAGAACGCCCGTCGTGGTGGACGGTAGAGAGAGGGTGGCCTGGGTCTTTCTGGGAGAGATCGGAGAGGAGTTCGGGGTGGGACCGGAGACGCGCAGGATAACGAGGCTGGAGGTGCAGAAGATCACGTGAAGATGACCAGCATGATGCCCGACGTGCGAGAGATCCTTATCCCGTCGGAGGAGATACAGGCCAAGGTCTGCGAGCTTGGCGAGCGCATCACCGAGGACTACCAGGGCAGGCCGCCCTTGCTCGTCGGCGTCCTGCGCGGGGCCGTCATAGTCATGGGCGACCTGATGCGCCACATAGACCTCCCATGCGAGATAGATTTCATGGATATAAGCTCCTACGGCAGCGGGACCTCCTCAAGCGGCGTCGTCCGTATCCTGAAGGACCTCGAGGAGGACATAACCGACAGGCACGTCCTCATAGTCGAGGACATCATAGACACGGGGCTCACCCTCTCTTACCTGCTGCGCTCGCTGCGCGCCCGCAGGCCCGCCTCGATCGAGATCTGCGCGCTGCTCACCAAGCCCTCGCGGCGGCAGGTAGAGATAGACGTGAAATACCTCGGATTCGAGGTCCCCGACGAGTTCGTCGTCGGCTACGGACTGGATTACGGCGGCGCCTACAGGAATCTCCCCGACATCTGCGTGCTCAAGCCGGAAGTCTTCGGCGCGGCGTAGGGTCCGGCGCGCAGGTAGTATAATCTCGCTGTCGCTAGAGACGCACCCCACGAGAGGTAAGGACCCTTGGGCAGAATTCTGAGAAACGGCGGGCTGCTGTACTTCATCATCCTGATGGTGTTCGCGGTGATCCTGGTCCGCTTTCTCTCGGCCGGAGACCCGGATGTCGAGAAACTCGACTCGCAGGAGTTCCAGCGCGCCGTAGAGGAGCGGGCGTTCGTCACCGACGTGCCGGAGGGCAGCGACAAACAGCTCACCGTGCGCGACGAAGACCAGACCGTCGTCGGCGTCCTCAAAGACGGCAACCGGCGCTTCGAGTACTCCTATCCCGAGCAGTACGACATCGCCGCCGTGCTCAACGAGGCCGAGATACCGTTCGTGACCGACCCGCAGAACACCGGCTTCTGGCTGACCCTCATCGGCACCATAGGTCCGATCCTGCTCATAGTTCTCTTCCTGATCCTGTTTATGAGCACCATGCAGGGCGGTGGCAACCGGGTTATGAGCTTCGGTAAGAGCCGCGCCCGGCGCATGACCAAGGACCAGCCCAAGGTCACCTTCTCAGACGTCGCGGGTGCCGACGAGGCGGTGCAGGAACTCACCGAGATAAAGGAGTTTCTCGAGAACCCCCAGAAGTTCCAGAAGCTCGGCGCCAGGATACCCAAAGGCGCCCTGCTGGTCGGCC
Source organism: Actinomycetota bacterium (assembly GCA_040757515.1). Lineage (GTDB taxonomy): Bacteria > Actinomycetota > Rubrobacteria > Rubrobacterales > Rubrobacteraceae > JBFLXF01. The sequence goes on along the minus strand of JBFLXF010000620.1, from coordinate 247 downwards.
CTCCCGGAACCGGAAAGACGCTCCTTGCCCGGGCGGTGGCGGGAGAGGCCGGGGTGCCGTTCTTCTCGATCTCGGGCTCGGACTTCGTGGAGATGTTCGTCGGCGTCGGCGCGAGCCGCGTGCGCGACCTCTTCGAACAGGCCAAGCAGAACGCCCCCTGCATCATCTTTATGGACGAGATCGACGCGGTCGGGCGCCAGAGGGGCGCGGGCCTCGGTGGCGGCCATGACGAGCGGGAGCAGACCCT
>JBFLXF010000619.1:0-2096 GCA_040757515.1 Actinomycetota bacterium | reverse complement strand
CACAAAGTCCGTCTCGCAGTTCACCTCGACGAGCACGCCCACGCGCCCGTTGAAGTGGACGTAGGCCTCGATCAGGCCCTCCGTGGTCTCACGCGAGCTCTTCTTGGCGGCTATCGCCTGCCCGCGCTCCCGGAGCACCCGGCGCGCGCCCTCCAAGTCGCCGCCGGCCTCCTCCAGCGCCCTCTTCACGTCCATCATCCCCGCGGCGGTCTCCTCGCGGAGCTGCTTGATCTTCTCTATCGTGCTGACCAACTCTGCTACTTCTCCTCGCTCTCGTCTTCCTGCTGGGTCTCGGCAACCTCTTCCGTCCCGGATCCGGCGGCAGCAGGCTCGCCACTCGTCTTGGCAGAGGACTCCGGAACAGACTCTTCGGCGACCTCCTCGAGGGCCCGCTCCTCACCGGTGACCCGGGCCTCCTCGACGACGGGCGGCAGCGGGCGCTCCTCGGCCGGAACGGCCTCCTCACCGCGACCCTCGATGATCGCATCGGCGACTAGGCGAGAGATCAGGCTGATCGAGCGTATCGCGTCGTCGTTGCCGGGGATGACGTAGTCTATGACCTCCGGGTCGCAGTTGGTGTCGGTGAGGGCGACGACAGGTATCTTGAGCCGGTTCGCCTCCTTGACGAGCAGCTCCTCGCGCTTGGGATCTATCACGAAGACCGCGCCCGGAAGCCGTTCCATCTCGGTGATGCCCGCGAAGTTGCGCCGGAGCTTCTGGTACTCGCGGTTGCGGGCGAACCATTGCTTGCCGGTGCGCTCTTCCTCGGGGGTCTGCTCGACCTCGGCCGCCAGCTCCTTGAAGTACTGGATGCGCGGCTTGATGGTCTGGAAGTTCGTGAGCATCCCGCCGATGTAACGCTCCGCGACGTAGGGCTGTCCGCAGCGCATCGCCTGCTCGGCGATCGTGATCTGGGCCTGCTTCTTGGTACCGACAAAGAGGACGTCTCTGCCCGCCTCGGCCACCTCGCGCACGAACTTGAGGGCGCGCTCCAGTAGCTCTATGGTCTGATCCAGGTCAATAATATGGATGCCGGCCCGCTGCGCGAAAATGTAGCGCTTCATCTTCGGGTTCCAGCGCTTGGCCTGGTGCCCGAAGTGGACGCCCGCCTCCAGCAGCTCCCGTATCCCTACTCGCTCTCTGGTGCTCTCCAAGTCTCTGCCTCTCCTCTTTAGGTGGTTCATGCCTCCGCCCGCGCTCCGCAATCCGCCGCTTGCCGGCAGACCACCACCTGGGTCCATAGGGAAACCCCGGCGGGCGTGCGTGCTCTGGCGGGAGCTAACTCCCGCCAAACCCCGGAGATAGTAGCACAGGGGTTACGAGCCTTCTAGGCGGTGCGGACGAGCGCCTCGCGCATCTTGAGCAGCGAGGCGCGCAGTATCTGCGAGATGCGCCCCTCGGTGAGGCCGAGGGCCTTCCCGATCTCGCGCAGCGTGAGCCCTTCGTAGAAGTAGAAGGTGATAACCACGCGCTCGCGCTCCCCGAGCCCGGCCATCGCCTCGGCGAGTTGCGCCTGCAGGGCGGTGGCCTCGGCCTCGGACTGCGGGTCGGCGACGGAGCGATCGGCGATGAGCTCCTGCAGCTCGGCCCCTACGTCGCCATCGGTCTCCACGCGAGTCTCCAGGGAGCCGACCTGTGCCCGTGAGTAGTGTTCGAGAAAGGCCCGATGTTCCTCCAGAGACACTCCCCGCTCTGCAGCAACCTCTCCCTCCGTCGGCGCCCGCCTGAGCCGCTGAGCAAGCCGGGCCTTCACCCTCTCGGTCTCCTGCGCCTGCTGGCGTACACGGTAGGGCAGAGCATCGGCCTTCCTCAACTCGTCCAGGATGGACCACCTGATCTTGGAGATCGCGTACGTCTCGAATTTGGCCCCGCGCCCGGTCTCGTAGCTCTCTACCGCGTCCAGAAGCCCCATGACCCCCCAGGACATAACGTCCTCCCCGTCGAGCGGACCGGTCATGCGCGCGGAGATCCTGCCGACCACATATCTCACCAGCGGCGCGTAGTTGACGACTAGCCGGTCTCGAAGCTGCGTTACACGCCGCTCGACCGTCCGTCTCGCCTGCTCGCCTTCTGCCCGCGCAAGCTCTGCTCTGGCG
>JBFLXF010000618.1:0-2098 GCA_040757515.1 Actinomycetota bacterium | reverse complement strand
GCATTACCATGAACCGCCCGGAGAAGCGCAACGCCCTCTCGCTGGCGCACATGCGGGAGCTTACGGACTGCCTGAAGGCGATAGGCGAGGAACGGGAGATCTCCGTCGTGGTGCTCGCGGGCAACGGTCCGGCCTTCTGCGCCGGACACGACCTCTCGGAGATGATCGATCGCGACCCGGACTTCTACCGGCGCACTTTTGATGTCTGCTGCGAGCTAATGGAGACGGTCCAGGCGATCCCGCAGCCCGTGATAGCTCGGGTCCACGCCACCGCCACCGCCGCCGGCTGCCAGCTCGCCGCCACCTGCGACCTGGTGGTGGCTTCGGAGGAGGCGAAGTTCGCCACGCCGGGGGTCAAGATAGGACTCTTCTGCTCGACCCCGATGGTCGCCCTCTCGCGCGCCGTGAGCCGCAAGAAGGCGATGGAGATGCTTCTGACGGGCGACTTCGTCAGCGCGCAGGAGGCAAAGGCGGAAGGGCTCGTCAACAGGGTCGTCCCGGCGGAAGAGCTGGACTCTGAAGTGGCGCGGCTGGCCGAGAAGATCTGCGAGGCGAGCCCGCTCGTCGTGGGGGTAGGCAAGCAGGCCTTCTACCGCCAGCTCGAGATGCCCACCGGGCAGGCCTACGCTTACACGAAGGAGGTCATGTCCTTCAACGCCTCCTTCGCCGACGCGCAGGAGGGCATGTGCGCCTTCCTGGAGAAGCGCCGCCCGGAGTGGCAGGGGCGGTGACGGGCGCGACGACACAGCCGCGCGAAGAGACGCGCCGCGAGACGGCGGGCCTGCCGCCGTACAACGTCGTGCTGCTCGACGACGACGATCACAGCTATGAGTACGTGATCTTCATGCTCAAGACCCTCTTCGGGCATCCGCCGCAAAAGGGCTACGAACTGGCGAGGGAAGTGGACACGAAGGGGCGGGTCGTGGTCGCCACGACGCACCTCGAGGAGGCCGAACTGAAGCGCGACCAGATTCAGGCCTTCGGCCCCGACCCGCTCATCCCGCGCTGCAAGGGTTCGATGTCCGCGACCGTCGAGCCGGCCTGAGCGGCTAGCGGTTGCGCTCCAGGTAGGCGGCGGCAGCCTCGGCGGGGAGCGGTTCGGCGAAATGGTAGCCCTGGGCCAGGTCGCATCCCAGCTCGCGCAGACGGGCGGCCTGCTCTGCGGTCTCGACGCCCTCGGCAACGGTACTTATATCCAGAGCGCGGGCGAGCCGGATCATGGCCGCCACTATCTCCCGGTCCACCGGGCTCTCCCCAAGCCCGGCCGAGAAAGAGCGGTCTATCTTCAGGAGGTCCACGGGCAGGCTCTTGAGGCGGGCGTAGGACGAGTAGCCGACGCCGAAGTCGTCCAGGACGAGCCTGACCCCGAGGCGCTTAAGCTGTCTCAGCGTCCGGGATATCTCCAGGGCTTCATCCATCGCGACGCTCTCGGTGACCTCCAGGTACACGCTCTCCGGCGCCAGCCCGGTCTCCTCCAGCACGCGGCCCACCTCCGAGGCGAGCTCGGGACGGTGAAGCTGCCTGGCGGAGACGTTCACGCATACCACCAGGGGCCGCTCGCCGGGGTAGAGATCCTGCCACAGACGCATCTGACGGCACGCCTCCCGCAGCACCAGGCGCCCAAGCGGCACGATCAGGCCGGTCTCCTCGGAGACGCCTATGAACTCCGAGGGTAGCAAGAGTCCGCGCTCCGGATGATGCCAGCGCAAGAGGGCCTCCACGCCGGTCACCGCGCCGGTCTTCAGCGAGACCTTCGGCTGGTAGTGGACCTCGAACTCCCGGTTCGCCAGGCCCTGGCGGATCTCGTTCTCCAACCTGAGGCGCGCGAGCGCCCGCGCACTCATCTCGGGATCGAAGATCTCATAGCCACCCTTGCCGCCCTCCTTCGCCCGGTACATCGCCAGGTCGGCGTCGCGCAAGAGGTGAGCCGGTCTCGCCCGGCCACCGCCGATGCTCACGCCGAGGCTGGCCGTAACGAACACCTCGTGCGCCCCGAGAGTAAAGGGATTTCGCAGGTCCTCCAGGATGCGCTCGGCGACCCAGATCGCCCCCGAAGGATCTGTATCCTCGATCAGGACGGTAAACTCGTCGCCACTGA
>JBFLXF010000617.1:0-2104 GCA_040757515.1 Actinomycetota bacterium | reverse complement strand
CATCCGCAGCAGCCTCTTCGCCCCCCACGCGACTCGTCCGGCGAGACGCAGCTCAAACCCCGCCCTCACGACAGCCTCCAGGACACGGAGGTCCAGGCGCTCGGGAGCGATGTCTCCGAAGAAGCAGACCACCCGGAAGGAGGCGGACCCGGACTGCAGGGCGGCGAAGCGTTCGTAGTCCACACCGGGGCCGCTGAGAAAGGCGTCCGGACGCAGGGAGATAACCTTCTCCAGAAGGACCGGCGAGGTGCAGGAGACGAGGTCGGAGCGCAGGAGCAGCTCACGTTCCGTCGAGACGATGTCCTCCGGGACACCTGGGAAAGATTCGTAGTCGTCGGCGCAGTCGTAGAGGACGAGGCGGGGGTTCAAGGCGGAGATCATATCCAGCGTCGTGCGGGTAGGCAGGTAGGCGATTACGAGTGGCCTGCCGCCCGCGAGCCTCCTCAGGTCGCGCACAGCTCGCGGGACAAAGAGGCTGCGGTTGATCCGCCGGAAGAGCGCGCGCGTGGGCGGGGCGGCGAGCGGAGAGTAGATGGCAAGACCCGGCTCTCCGGAGTTCCTGCCGGCGGGCCTGAGGGAGCGCGAAAGGCGGAAGAGGACCCTGCGGAGCGTCGCCGGTCCGGGACGTGGGGCGGCCAGGCCCGTGGTCTCGACGAATACGGTAGGGTATCCGGCGCGCGCGAAGAGGGTGGCGAGCGTCTGGTGGCGCTGCCAGAGGAAGTCCCACCGGATGCCGGAGAGCATGATCACCGGCGGCTTCAAGGAGAACGCTCCTACGCCCGCGAGCCGAGGGCTTGCAGGCCCGCAGCGTCCGGCTCCGGATCTCCGGCGTAGATACCATCGAGGCCGAAGAGGGCGAGCACCTCGACGGCCCGATCCAGGCGGGCGCCGGAGATCTCGCGCCGCCACGCGCCGGGATCGCGGGCCGCAAGCCAACTCCTCCGGCGGCTGAGCGGCGAGGGACGCTCAAGGCAGTCAAGGACGCGTCCGTCGAAGTCGCGGCCCAGACAGGCAAAGAGGCGGCGCAGCTCTCTCTCGGGGCGCAGGACGAGGTTCTCGTAGAAGACGACGCACGCCCCCTCGACCCCGAGCTGGCGCAGCGGTACATAGTTCTCAACGCACCAGAGGAAGAGGCGGCGCTCGAAAGGGTCACGGGCGGCGTGCATCTCCTCCAGCGGCAGGGAGAAGTCCTCGAGCAATTCCCGCTGCTCGAGCGTCTCATCGAGGACGTCGCGCCAACCCAAAGAGATCTGCGAGAGAACGGCGGCGACGGGGTGGCGCAGCAAGAAGACGATGGGCATCCCGGGAAAGTTGCGGTGCAGCCAGCCCAGGAGGAGATTAGCCCTGATATCTTTGATCACGCGCCGCCGCGCCACGAACGTCCGGTGGAAGCGGTCGGTCCAGCGGCTGCGCAGCCCGCCGGAGAGGATCCGGCGCGCCGGAGCCAGGTACTCCTCCCTCCGATCTTCGGGCCGCAGGTACTGCCTGCTCCGGAAGTGTCCGCAGAGCTTCACCCTTCGCGGGTCAAAGGGCTCGAAGACGTAGCGGTGATCGCGGCGGTGGTTGATCAAATCCGCCAACCAGCTCGTTCCGCTGCGCCCGCTGCCCGCCACGAAGACGGCGTCGCGGTGGTCTCCGCCCAGGTCCATGAAGACCCCGGCGAGCAGCCGGTCCACTATCCCGCCCGCCACAGGCGGCAGGCATCCTCTGTCCCCGCTCATCCTTGCCGCCGCGCGCCGGCGGAGTCGTTCTCTTGCGGCCACGGTTCCTTTACGGCTCCCCACTCCTCCCTGGCGGCGAGCTTGGCGGCGAACGCCGAGAGGATAAAGAAGAACATGGTCGAGGGCGGGATGTACCAGTGCCACTCGATGGCCGAGGAGATCAGGTAGATGGAGATCGCCGCCACCAGCCCCGCCAGAAGCAGGCGCCGCTCCGCCTCCGGGTCCGAGCGCCAGGCCGCCCTCGCGGTGTATCCGGCCAACAGCCCGCAGAACCCCAGGAGCGCCAGAAAGGCGAAGACTCCCGTCTCGACCCCCTGCTCCAGGTAGAGGTTGTGTACCTGCTTCACCCCCTGATCCCCGGGACGGTTCTCGAGCCACACGTA
>JBFLXF010000616.1:0-2106 GCA_040757515.1 Actinomycetota bacterium | reverse complement strand
TGCCCGTTGGTCTGCAGGCGCGGCGGACTCCACCTCTCAAAGAAGCGGCGGCTCTGCTCGTCCACCGACTCGGGATCTTCCCTGTAGCGCTCGTAGAGCTCCAGGACGTACCCGAGGTTCGGCCCGTAGAACTGGCTCTCGGTCTGCTTTTCCACACCGGATCACACCCTCACGCCAAATTCGTTTCTTTTGCGAAAGAGACCGGACGTACGCGTACCAACGGAGCCTCTAGCTCCTCCCGCGACGTCCAATTTTCCATGAGGTGACCTGACACCTCTCAACCTTCCCTATGATACCCCACTTACCCTCCCCGGTCTTACCCGAAAAAGGCCCGCGCCAAGCCTACTCTTCGAGTCTCGCGAGCGCCGACCGCAACTCCTCGGCCATCCCCTCGTGACCGAACTTCTCGGCCTGCTCGACGCCCCGCTCGTAGGCGGCTCTCGCCTCATCTTTGCGCCCCAGTCTCTCCAGCACCTCGCCGAGCCTGCCGTACCCGTTGCCCTCGTCCTCGTGGGTAGCCACGTAGCGCTGCAGGGTCGCCGCCTCGTCCTCATCACGCCCGGCCTTCTGGTATTCGTTGGCCAGGGCCAGCAACCCCGTGGGGTTGTCCGGGTTCTCGGCGAGCATCCGCTCGAAGTATCCTATCCTGTCCTCCACGCCTCTCCTCCCGAAAATTCGCCTCCGCTCCTATAGTATAGGCACCATGCACAGCCACAGACGCTTCGAGACCCGCGCCGTCCACTCCGGCGAGCGACGCCCGCCGAACGGGAGCGCGCAGGACTTCTACCCGATGACGACCCCCATCTACGCCTCGACCACCTTCTCCCACCCTGACGTACAGACGACCGACCGGATCCTCGGCGGCGAGCAGGCGGGATACTCCTACGCCCGCTACGACAACCCCACCGTCCGCGCCTTCGAGGAGGCCCTGTCATCCCTGGAGGCCCCGGAGGATGGGCGCGCCCGGGCCTTCGCCTTCGCCTCCGGGATGGCGGCGATGCACGCGGCGCTCGCGGCGGCAGAGGTCTCCGGCGAGGCCACGGTGGTCGCCGCCGAGCAGCTCTACGGCTCCACCGCCACGCTTCTGCTTCAGATCTTCGGCCCCAATGGCGTCGAGATCCACTTCGTGGACGCCTACGACCCCGGGGCAGTCGAGAAGAAGGTGACCGAACTCCGGCCCCGCGCCGTGGTGATAGAGACGATCTCGAACCCCCTACTGCGGGTCGCCGATGTGGAGCGGATCGCCGAGATAACCCGCACCGCGGGCTCGACGCTCATCGTAGACAACACCTTCGGCACCCCTTGCCTTCAACGCCCTCTGGAGCTCGGCGCGGACATAGTCGTGCACAGCGCGACCAAGTACCTCTCCGGCCACGGAGACCTGACGGCGGGCGTGGTCGCCACGCGCCCGCCCTACGACGGGGCTGTCGAGCAGGTCCGCAAGCTCGTCGGGGGAGTGCTCGCCCCGCTGGAGGCGTGGCTCGCCCATCGAGGCCTCAAGACCCTGCCTCTGCGGATGCGCCGCCAGTGCGAGAACGCCCGGGAGATCGCGCACCGCCTCGTCGGGCACCCGAGGATCGCGAAGGTCCATCACCCCTCCTTCGAGGACCATCCGGATGCCGAAGTAGCCCGGCGGACACTCGCGGATACGGGCGGCCTCGTCTCCTTTGAGCTCGCGGCCGGAGGCCGGGAGGCAGCCTTCAGGTTTCTCAACTCGCTGGAGCTGTGCGTGCGGGCGCCGAGCCTCGGGGACATCTACACTTTAGCGATCCACCCGGCGACCTCCTCGCACCGGGAGCTTCCGGCCCCGCGCAGGGAGCGGCTCGGGGTGACGGAGGCCCTGATCCGACTCTCCGTCGGCATCGAGCATCCCGAAGACATCATGGCGGACGTGGAGCAGGCGCTGGGGCGGCTATAGGCCATCTTGCGGGACATCCGGGCCCACCGCATACTTCGGGGGCGTTTGCCGGGAGAGGGGCGAGAGAAGCAACTGTCTTTGAAGTCAAGGGGTTAGGGCATGAGCAGACCTCCAGGGGACGCGATGTTTGAGCACCGCGTTGAGGATCACCAGCAGCCTGCGCATGCAGGCCACCAGCGCTACCTTCT
>JBFLXF010000615.1:0-2107 GCA_040757515.1 Actinomycetota bacterium | reverse complement strand
CGGGCGAGGGCGGCGAGGATTATGATGTCGAAGAGGAGCATCTCGGCGCCGAAGAGGACGGCGTAGAGGAGCGGGTCGGAGGCGATGAGGCGTGGCAGGGCGAGGAGCGGCAGGCTGAGGGGAGGGTACTCGTAGGCGAAGCCGGCGTAGGGGATCTCTCCGGCGGCTATCTTCTCGGCGTAGTCGCGGAATATCTCTACCTGGAAGGCGGGGCCGTTCTCTGCGGCCATCGCCACCACGGCGGCGAAGACTGCGGCGTGGGCAGCGACGAGCGCGAGAAAGATCCGGCGGATGTCGCGGGGTTCTCTCTTGTTGGGCACGGCGTGTATTCTCCCAGAAACCTTTTCGGGTGGTGAGCGTATATCATCTCTGTATGGAGTACACGTCCACGGTGGCGCTAGGCGGCTGGCGGGAGCGGCTCAAGGGGTTCTCGGCGCGCCGGGAGGAGCTCGGTGATGAGGAGCTGGTCGCGCGCGCGCTCGAAGGCGACACGCGCTCCTATGAGGAGCTGGTGCGCCGCTACGAGCGGCTGGTCGCCCGCGTCCTCTACCCCTACGCCAGACGCGAGATCTCGGTGGAGGACCTAGTCCAGGAGACCTTTCTGCGCGCCTACGACCGGCTGGAGACCTACAACCCGGACTACCGCTTCAAGACTTGGCTGCTGGCTATCGCCAACAACCTTGGAGTAGACACACTCAGGCGCCGCCGGGAGACGGTGGAGTTCAACCCGGAGGTACACGCCTCTACCACGCGCGGCCCGGATACGGACGCGGTTGAGGCCGAGCGTTCACGGGGCGTAAGGGACGCTGTACTCGAGCTGCCCGAGACGTACGCGGTACCTCTGATCCTGCGCTACTCCGAGGACCTGAGCTACGCGGAGATGGCCGAGGTGCTCGGCGTCTCGGTGGCTGCGGTGAAGAGCCGGCTCTTCCGCGCCCGGCAGATGCTCGCTGAGAGGCTGGAAGAGCGGGGGGAGCGAGGATGAGCATCGACCGCTGCTGCGATCCCGAGCTTGTCTTCGATCTGGCCGACGGGGCCCTCACTCCGGAACGGGAGCGCGAGGCGCGGGCGCACCTGGCGTCCTGCCCCGTATGCAAGGCTGCCTACGAACGCGAGGTGGCCCTGAGCGCCCGATTGCGCGACCTGGAGCCTCTGGAGGCCGGCTGCCCCTCGGTCTGCCGGGAGGTGGCGATGGCCCTGCCCACGCGTTCACGCTCTGTCCGGCTGCTGTGGTCGGTCCTGGCGGGATTTGTCCTCCTCGCCAGCCTCGGTGTGTGGGTTACGAGCGATGCGAGCCCGGCGCTCGCGATCCTGGGCGTGCTCGGATCTCTGTGGGGCCTCGTCTCCGGCGGGTTCGACGGGATGCGCACGCTCGCCGTACTGGCAGGCCCCGTGCTGCTGGCGGCGCTGGCGGTCGGGGCGGTGCTCGATCTAGCGCTCGCCGCCTTTGTGCTCTCGCTCTCTCGCAGGCGGGCGCGAGAGGCATGAAAGCCGTGGTGCGACTGCCCCCGTTCCCGGCGGGGGTCTTCGTTGCGCTCTTTATCGCGTCGTGCGGCGTGCTGCTCATGCAGCATCCGGCCCTCGCCCTGGAGAGCAAGACGTTCGGCGGCGTGGTGGTCGCCCCGGGCGAGGTCCAGGAAGACGCCTCGACGGCCTTCGGCGACGTCCGGGTGGAGGGGGTGGTGGAGGAGGACGTGCGTTCCGGTTTCGGAGACGTCTTCGTCGGGAAGGCGGGCAGGGTCGGGGGCGACGTGGAGACCGGTTTCGGCGACGTCGAGATCCGGGGCCCGGTCGGAGGCGACGTGGAGGCGGGTATCGGCGACGTGTACATAGACGCTCCGGTCGCGGGCAGCGTGGACGTCGGACGCGGAGAGGTCGAGCTCGGTCCCGGCGCGAAGGTGGCGGGCGATGTCCGGTGCGGGAACGGCGAGATCCTGGGCCACACGGAGGCCGTGCAGGGCGACGTGATGACCGGGATGAGGTCCGACGTTAAGGAGCTGAAAGAAGGAGCCGTCCTCGGCGAGGTGCCTGGCTCCACCGGGTGGTTCTTCGCCAGCCTGATCTTCGTCGCCTGCAGCTTGTTGCTGGCCGTGCTTGCGCCGCGCCC
>JBFLXF010000614.1:0-2108 GCA_040757515.1 Actinomycetota bacterium | reverse complement strand
CGACCTTCTTCAAACCAAACTCGCGCGCGAGCGGGGCGAGGGTGACGACCATCTGCGTCGTGGAACAGTTCGGGTTGGCGATGAGCCCCTGGTGTTCGCGTAGGGCGTCGGCGTTCACCTCCGGCACCACGAGCGGCACCTCCGGGTCGAGCCGGAAGTCCGAGCCGTTGTCTATGACGACGGCGCCCCGGTCTATGGCCTCGCGGGCTAGCTGGACCGCCGCGCCCTTCTCACCCTCCGTTCCGGCGAAGAAGGCGATATCCACGCCCTCGAACGCCTCCGGCTCGGCCACCCCAACCTTAAACTCCTCCCCCGCGAGCACCGACCGGCGTGCGCTGCGGGCCAGGACGCGCAGCTCCCGCATCGGGAACCCGCGCCGCCTCAGCTCAGAGACGAGCCGGTCGCCCACCAGCCCCGCGCCTACGACCGCAACCGTGTATCCGTGGCTCATGTTAGAGAATCCTTCCATCGTCGCCTACCGCCTTGTGGGCTATATCGAGGAGGTCGAAGACCACCCCGCTCGCGGTGCGCTCCGGGCCCGCGCCCGGGCCGCGAACCGTGAGGGTAACATCCGAGTAGCGCCGCGTGCGGAAGTCGAAGACGTTCTCCGGTCCGTTTATCGGGCCGAAGGGACTCTCGACCGGCTCGTCCACGAGCCCGACCTCCACCGGACCCTCCTTTGGGATACGCGCCAGATAGCGCAGCATGTGGTGCTCCTCGACCGCGAGCAGCCGCTCCCGGAACGCTTCGTCGTGCTCGGGCAGGCGCTCCATGAACTCCGGGAGGGGTACGTCCTCCAGATCCTCCGGGACCAGCGACTGGTAGGGGATCTCCTCCGGCTCTATGCGGCGTCCCATCTTGCGGGCGAGGATGATGGCCTTGCGCGCCACGTCCAGGCCGGAGAGATCGTCACGCGGGTCCGGCTCGGCGTAGTGCAGGGCGACCGCCTCCTTGACCGCCTCGGAGAACGAACGCCCCTGCTCGACGGCGCTCATGATAAAGCCCAGAGTCCCGGACGGGCTAGCCTGTATCTCAAAGATGTCGTCTCCGCCCTCGATCAGACCGTCTAAAGTGGAGATGATCGGCATCCCGGCTCCCACCGTGGCCTCGTGCCAGAGCCGCCCCGGCAACAGCGCAACTAGCCGCTCGTACTGCTCGGTCGGCCCCGAGAGAGGCCCCTTGTTCGAGAGCACGAGGAACGAGCCGTTATGCACCCCGAGCACATCCAGGTCGTAGGTACCGCCGTGCACCGCGACGTCCACGACGATCCGGGACACGCCGGGCGGCGGCTCGGAGATTAGGACCTCCTCCAAAGGCTCCGTCCCCAGCTCCGACAGCCTGCCCCCTGCCTCCTTCAGGCGCAGCGCCTGCGGCAGAAGCTCCTCGCCGACGAGCGCCCCAGAGGTGTCGGAGACGGCACGGTAGGTGAGCTCTATCCCGTCGCGCTCGCGCCAGCGCTTGCGCTCCTCGAGCACGATCTGGGCGACCGCCCGGCCCACATGGCCGAGTCCGATCTGGACTATCTCCAGCCGCTTCACGCGACCTCCTCGCGCTCGCGCTCCCTCGACGGCGAGATCACGCCCGCGTGCAGCGCCCGCAGAGCCTCCTCCGCGACGTCGGCTCCGACGTAGAAGACCAGCCCGGCGGAGGCTACGCCCGCGTGCAGGTACGGTATCCTGGCCCGTCTCAACGCCAGCTTGCCGCGCTTCAGGTCGCCATCCTCCGGTGTGCCGATGCACACCACAGAGGCGATCCCCGCCCGTCCGTTGCTGCACGGCACTTCCACCGAGAGACCGCGCCTGAGCGCCACGCAGCGCAGGCCGCGACCGCTCTTCCGGTCGGTTATGACGGTCCCGGGATGGCCGGGGGCGAAGGTGTTGCGTACCCGGACCTCGATTCCGGCCTCGGCCGCTGGCTCCATCGTGCGGTGGTGGAGCACCTTCGCGCCGAGCGAGGCGAAGATCGTAGCCTCCCCGTAGGAGAGCGAAGGCAAGAGCGCCGCGTCCGGCACGATGCGCGGGTCCGCATCGAGCACGCCGTCCACGTCGGACATGATCCAGACCTCAGAAGAGCCAAGCGCCCGCCCGATGACGGTTGCCGAGAGGTCC
>JBFLXF010000613.1:0-2138 GCA_040757515.1 Actinomycetota bacterium | reverse complement strand
CTTCGAGCAGATGGCTCATTCGCACTCTCACGGAGAGCACGACAACTCGCACGAAGGACACGAACGCTCCCATGGTGGACATTCCCACGGAGGTCTCGGGGGGCACTCCCACGGCGGGAGCAACAGGCGCGCCCTCTCCATAGCGCTCGCCATAACCGCCACATACACGGTCGCCGAGGTAGTCGGCGGCCTCATCACCGGCTCTCTGGCGCTCCTGGCCGACGCCGCGCACATGATGTCCGACAACGTCTCCCTCGGACTGGCCCTCTTCGCGTTCTGGCTCTCGGCGAAGCCCCCGACCCCCGAGAGGAGCTTCGGCTACAAGCGCGCCGAGATCCTCGCTGCTCTGGCCAACGGGATGACGCTGGTGGCCATCTCGATCTGGATCTTCTACGAAGCCTATCGTAGATTCCAGGACCCGCCCGAGATCCTGGGCGGCTGGATGATGGCGGTGGCCGTGATGGGGCTACTGGTCAACGTCGCCGCCGCGCTCGTGCTCTTCCGTTCGGAGTCCGAGAGCCTCAACCTCCAGGGCGCCCTGAGGCACATAATCGCCGACCTGCTCGGGTCGGTCGGCGTCATCGCCGCCGCGCTCATCATCATCCTGACCGGCTGGTACCCGGCCGACCCGCTCATCAGCGTCGTCATAGGTCTGCTCGTTTTGGGCAGCTCCTGGAAGCTGCTCAAAGACTCGACGAACATCCTGCTCGAAGGGACGCCGCCCGGGATCAAAGCCGAGGAGGTCGGCGAGAAGGTGGTCTCCGTGCGTGGCGTCGAGGAGGTCCACGACCTGCACGTCTGGACGATCACGAGCGGCTTCCCGGCTCTGGCCGCCCACGTCCTCGTGGGGCAAGAGGAGGACTGCCACGAGCGGCGCCGAGAGCTCGAGAGGGTGATCCACCGCGAGTTCGGCATAGGACACACCACGCTGCAGGTCGACCACGCAGGCGACCACGAGGCGGAAGGTCCGCGCCTGCAGTTCTTGCCCCGGATAAAGAGACGCGATGACCGCCCGTAGCGAAACTCACGCGACGAACCGCAAAAAGACAAGGGCATGACGGCCTCCTTGCTGACACTCGTACTCGCCGACCTCGCCATCGCGGCGGTCCTGGCGGGGGCAGCCTTGGACATCGTGAGGCTCTCCGAACGCGCCGTCGACCGCCTGATGCTGGCCTTCCTGGCCTTGCTCGGCATGAGCGTCGTCGGCCTCGTCGTCCTGCTGCTCGTCGGGGAGTGAACCACCGGCGCCCGCTCACGGCGCGCTCGCTGGGTGAGGGCCGCCCTGCCTAGTTGACCGGCCGCTGGTCGTAGGGGGCGTCCTCCTCGGCGGGCTTGAGGTACCTGTAGGTGTCCTTGTGCAGCACGCCGTCGAAGACGACCTTCCCGTTCTTGGTCACCTTCTGGTAGGTGACCCACTTGGTGACGGGGTTGCCCTCGGCGTCCTCGTACTCCGCGACCTTCTCGGAGCTCATCTCGACCTCCGTGCCGTTGGGCTTGCCCCAGATCTGGGCGTGGACGTTGCCCGTACCTTCGTCCACCCACTCCCGCACCAGGACGTAGCCCTTGGTGTTGTTCTCGAACTTCATGTCTATGGCCCCGAACCACACGGTGGCGTCGAAGCCGGGGCGGATGTAGGGCAGCTCCGCGTAGTGGGGCCTGCGCTCGACCACGTCGAGGCCGGCGAGGCTGGCCGCCATGTACAGCGTCGAGGAGACCTGGCACAGGCCGCCCCCCTCGGCCGTGTCCACCCGACCGTTGACGATGACCTTCGTGTCGTAGTAGTCCAGCGGCTCGGCGAGCGCGTTGAACGAGAAGACCTCGCCCGGCGCCAGGGCGGTGCCATTCACCGCGCCCGAGGCGATCTTGAGGTTCTCCACCCGTCCGGGGCTGTCGTCGTAGGTGAGGTAGTTGGTCTCGTAGGAGGCGAGCATCTCGGTCGGCCTGAGCATCTCGGCCTCCGCGGTCGTGAGGTCGGGCTGGTCCTTCGCGACGGGAACCTCGTACTCCCGCTTGCCCTCGAAGATGCCGGTCTTGAGAGCCTCGAAGAACTTCTTGTCCTCGATCCTCTGCCCGGTCTTAGCCGGCGTCACCTTTACCCCGTCGCCCACAAAGACGAAGCCGGCCTCCTTCGGCTCGAC
>JBFLXF010000612.1:0-2142 GCA_040757515.1 Actinomycetota bacterium | reverse complement strand
GTCACCCCGGGAGAGGCTCGCGATCGCCAGCGAACGCACGAGCGGTGGCGGCGGTTCGACCCGTAGCGCACGCGCGAGCTCCAGGGCATGCAGCTGCACCCCGCTCAGGCGCCTTGAGGAGTATCCTTCGACTCCCCCGAGCGGTGCCAGGAGCGCGCCGAGGATCGCGAGCTCCCGTGTGTCGCGCTCGGAAGTCTCCGGAAGCGCACGAAGGAGGTCGAGCGCGCGGTCCAGCAAGCGGATCGCTTCGACGTTTGCGTGCAGCTGGAGCGCCACTTCCGCCGCGCGGACATACCAGGTGATCGCCTGCTCAGTCGCGCCAGCGCGCTCGTAATGCGCGGCGAGCTGCCCGCTCACCGGTCCGAGGTCATGAGCGTGGATGGTTTCCAACGTCTGCGCGACGCGCAGGTGGAGGTGGCGGCGGCGGGTGTGGCTCAGGGCGAGGTAGGCGACCTCGCGTATCTTGTCGTGGCTGAAGTCGTAGGCATCTGCGCCCTGCTCGCGGACGATGCCGCGCCGCCACAGCTCATCAAGGGTGCCGACGAGCGTTTCCTCATCTGCCCCACTCGCCCGCGCGAGCACATCTGATGTGAATTCCCGACCGACTGTCGCGGCAACGCCGACCAGTTCGCGGGCCGGGCCGGAGAGCTGCGCGAGGCGGGAGGAGATCACCGCCTGCACCTTCGGGCTCATCCACCCGCTCTTCCATCCGGCGCGCAGCGCCTCCACCACGAACAGCGGGTTGCCTTCGGTCTCGCCGTGGAGCCGGTCCGCATCCGGCTTCTCCAGCGGATGCCCGACGAACCGCTGGGCGAGGGTTGCCGTCTCTTCCCGGGCGAGCCGGTCGAGTTCAATCTCCGTGTAACGCTCCAGAGCTTGCAGTCCGGCGACGAGGTCGTTCAGAGGATGCCGGGACGCTACCTCCTCGCGCCGGGCCGTCGCAGCCACCAGCAGGCGGGCTTTCGGCGCAGCCCGCATCAGGTAGTGCAAGAACTGCAAGGTCTCCTTGTCGCACCACTGAACATCGTCGGCAACGAGGAAGAGCGGTTTCCCCGACACGAAGACGGCGCGCACGAGAGCATCGAACAGGCGCTGTCGCTGCTCGCGCTCGGGCAACTGCTGCGGGGGTTCGAGATCTGGCACCTCGGCTAGCAACTCCGGCAGCACGCGGGCAAGCTCGGTGAGATGTGCCCGATCGAGCCGCTTCAGGCGAGCCTGGATTCCTTCCGAACGCAGCCAGGCTACTAAAGGACCGTATGCAAGCTCGCCTTCTGCAGGATACGACCGCGCTTCGGCGGTTACGGCGCCGCGATGGGCGCACCACGAGCGTAATTCCTCTACGATCCTCGTCTTTCCGATGCCGGGCTCCCCGGACACCAGGACCAGCTGGGTCCGCCCGCTCTCGCTCGCGCGCCAGAGGGACGTCAGCCGCGCCCACTCCGGCGTACGTCCTACGAGCGGAGGACCGCTGGCTCGCCCGGCATGGCGTTCCGCGGGTTCCCGCTCCTGTGGCAGAAGCGCTTCGTAGATTTCGCGCGTTGGCGCCGACGGCTCGATGCCCAGCTCGCGCTCCAGCGTAGCCACACAAGCGTAGTACACTCGAAGCGCCCGTGCCCGGTCCCCGCGCGCGTCGTGCAACCGCATCAGCAGCCGATACGTCTCCTCCCGCAGCGGATCGTGCCGCAGGAGCCTCTCGGCGTAGGGGATCGCCCCTGCGTAGTCGCCCCGCCCTTCGAGGTGCGCCGCGAGCCGCTCCAGGGCTCCGAGGTAGCGCTGGCGCAGCGACTCGCGCTCTTCGAGGATCCAGTCGTCATAACTCCCTTCGAGAAGGTCTCCCGCGTACAGCCCGACCGCTTCCCGCAACGCGTCGACGCTACCGTCTCCTCCGCTCTCCGCTCGCGAGAGCGCCTCCTCGAAGACGGCGACATCGAGCTCAAACGGGGCGTCCGTCCGCCACCGAAGTGTCCGCGGCGTCACGTCGAGGAACCGGTCGGGTTCCGGAAGGACGTGGCGGAGGTTGTGGAGCACGTGGCGGAGGTTCGTCCTCGCCTGCCGCTCGGTCGAGTCGGGCCAGAGGAGGAACGCGAGACGCTGCCTGGGCTGAGGCGCTTCCCTGTGGAGGAGCAGGTAGGAGAGCAGCGA
>JBFLXF010000611.1:0-2156 GCA_040757515.1 Actinomycetota bacterium | reverse complement strand
ATCGAAGAGCACGATCCCGGCGCCATAGCCTTCTTCGCCGACGCTCAGAGGCAGATGCCCGACTCTGGAATGTTCCCCGAGCATCGGGAGGTCTTGATCCGCTGGCTGCGATCCGGCTACCACGCCGAGAAGATCGGCAACTTCTGGCTCTACGTCGAAGAGGAGCCCCGGCGTCTCTCCACGATGAGCACATCTTCGTTCTCGAAGACCGGCTCGTAGATGTCCGGCCGCTCCGCGAAGCCCTCCCAGAAGGGCACCACGTCCCTGTCGGGCATCTCCTTGTAGAGCACGACGTAGTCCACGCCGTGCTTCTCGAACAACTCCCCCGTACGCTCGTCTGCCGGGTTGTTCATGACGTAGAGGACGTCGCGCAGCGGCTCCGGGCCGGTGGGCGGCAGGTCCCTGGGGTTCTCCACCTGCGCTTGCGTGAAAGACTGCAGCGCGGAGTATCCGCTCATCGCCAGCATCATGCGGCTCGGGACCTGGTTGGCCTGCGGGCTGATCATGACGTTTCCGCCCCGATTGTGCGCCTGCAGCCACTCTCCCGCCTCATAGATCCCGGCCGACATCGTCAGGTGAGGGCTGGGCGCGGTCGCCTGATCGTAGCTCTGGATCGCCCGCAGCCCCGTGAGCGAGGCCGCGAGCGCCACGGTGAGCGAGGCCGCGAGGATCCCGACCATCCGGCGTTGCTTGAGGAGCGCCGCAAGCACCAGCACCAGAGCCAGGCCAGCCAGCAGCGAGAGCGGTACTCCGAGGTCCCTGCCGAACCGCTGCGGGAAGCCGCTGTAGGAGGTGCGGCTTCCGGCAAAGAGGATCGCGACCCATAGCAGCACGGTAGCCCGCACGAGGCGCTCCGGCAACCCTCTCGACCACCCCTCCGGGTCCAGCGCCAGAAAGATTGCTCCCAGGAGCCCCAGCCAGGTGACGGGCTGGGAGACTATGGCCACGGTCAGAGCCCCGAGATCGTAGGCGTTCTGGGTGCCTACCGCCATCTCCACAGCCTCTCTCGTCTCGCCCTCCTCCGCGAGACCCAGGAGGCTCGCCGCGATGCGCGGGAGATCGTAGGTCTTCCAGGCGTAAGCCGTCGAGAGAGCGGCGAGCAGGGAGAGCGAGAGGAACAGCGCCACTCCTCGCCTCCGGTCGCGCAGAAGCAGGTACGGCAGCGCCGAAGCCGACACCGTGGCGAGCAGGAGGGCCAGATACAGACTGGTGACCTGGTGGTAGAGGACTACCGAGGAGCCCAGAACCGCCACGAGCAGACCGTTTCGGAGATCGGGCGCGTGATAGAGGCGCGCGAGCGCGAGCACGGTCATCGGCAGCAGGAACTGCGAGGCGGTGAGGTTCGGGTACATGGCGTCGTTGAAGTAGTAGTAGATGCCGCCCATGAGCGTCCCGGCGAAGAACGCGGCGGCCACCCCGTAGGGGGGTCCCCACAGCCGCCTGCCCAGCGCGTAACAGGCGAGCGCGGGCAGCAGGAAGCAGGCCGGTCCGAGAAGCGGAAAGACGTCTAGCGGTTCGATACCTGTCAGGCGCGAGACGATGGCCGTCATAGTGTGGAAGCCGGGAGGGTAGATCAGGTACGGCTGTATCTCCCCGACGGTCATCATGCGGTTCGCCATTACGGCGTGGGAGTAGTGGTCGAGTCCGCGGATAAAGGGCCAGTCGTGCAGCGCGACGCCGCCGTAGCCGCGCGCGAGCGCGAGCAGCAACACCGCCGGGAGCGCTAACCGGAGCGCCGGCGCGGTCCGCGTCTCTCGCGGCTCCCGGTCCTCCGGCGCGAACCGGGATTCGTCCGGCCCGGCCGACCTCAGCATGTGCAAGATCCCTGCCATCCCGGCCAGAATCGCCGCCGAAAGCGCGAACGGCTGGGCCGCGCCGCTCGCCTCGCAGATCTCCCCCGGCCATCCCCTACACTCGACCGCCAGCCAGAGCGTTCCCGTATACAGGAGGCCCGGGACCACAATCAGCGCGAGGGACAGGGCCACCAGCGCTAGTGAGAGCGCATCCGGGGCGTTCGGGGGCGTAGCGAGCGCCGGGTCCGACTTCTTTACCGGACCGAGCCACCGGCGGAGCATAACGCCCGCGCCCAGTACGAGGAGCGGGGAGGCGGCGGCCACGGGCAGGGTGACGCCCGCGCCGGTGAGCCGGGCGAGCAC
>JBFLXF010000610.1:0-2162 GCA_040757515.1 Actinomycetota bacterium | reverse complement strand
GTATCTTCTGGGACGGGACCGATCGGTTTGGGGTGCATAGACATAACTCTCTGCCCTCCAGGAAGGTGGCTCTCGGGGCTGCTTCCTGGAGTATGCAGCGTCGCTGATGAATAAACCAACAGTATCCGTAGCGGTCTCTGACCCGGCTCGTGGCAACGTTAACCGCCATAATCTCCGAAGCTCCGTCTAGACTGCCGCGCGGCACGAGCGCAAAGAGGGTCTTTCCGTCCTTGCTCTGTCCCAGGTAGCGGCCGGCTGCCGGGTAATCGAGAGGCGCGTCCAAAGATAGCTTGCCCCGCAGCCTCCCGCCCTCCGGCGAAACCTCTACGAGGGTATTGTCCGCCAGTAGCGCGAAGATAACGTCACCCCCAGCAGCTTGCGCCACCGGGGGTCCTGCTGTGGTGTCGGGAGTGGTCCGGGGCGGCCGATCTCCCCTGTTAGCGCAGGAAACGAGCGCGAGCACGAACGCGAGCGGCAAAGCCGCGACTATACACAGCGAAAAGCGCCGCCCCCTGGATGGGCGGGCGATCTCCAACCTAATGCTTACCTCTTTCGGCTCGTTGGTGGAAGCTCCTCACAAACACTCACATGTTTCTATCAAGACGGCACATTTTTACAATAACGGGAGCCCCGCTACCGGCCTTCCAGGACTACGTCAAGCAGCAGGGCCGCCGTCCAGGAGAAGAGGTCGGAGCCGTGGCCCGCTCCGGTCGCGGGATGAAAGTACTCGTAGAAACCCGTGTCCTCGACAAGCTCCACGATGGTCTCGCGCAGGTGTCGGGAGTGCTCCTCAAACCCGTAGCGTGCAAGCCCGCGCAAGAGAAGCCAGTCTATGTTGATCCAGACCGGCCCCCGCCAGTACCGGGACGGAGAGAACCCGAAGCCCAGAGGATCGTAGCTCGGCACGGCCGCCGCGCCTCCGCCCCCCAGACCGAAGCCTGTCGTTTTCAGACGCTTGACCATCCGTCGGGCACGCCCCTCATCCGGTATGCCGGCGAAGAGCGGCAGGAAGCCCGCAGCGGCGTAGACCTGGATAGACCGTCCAGCCACGAGGTCGAAGTCGAGGTAGGTCCCGTGTGCTTCGTCCCAGAGCTTCTCGTTCATGGCCCCGGCGGTCTTGCCGGCCCGCTCCTGGTGCGGTGATGGGTCTGCTCCTATGACCCGGGCGATCTCCGCGAGGTCCCTCTCTCCCTGGCACAACAGGGTGTTGAAGAGCGCGTCCTGGACGAGGAACGGACAGTCTTCCCTAATGCGGGCCTCATCGTAGTCGCGCTCGGAGAAGAGCCGGACGAGGTAGGCGTACCGGTCGTAGGAGGCGTTTTCGGGACGGTCCTCCGGGGTGACCACGTGCGTGTCGGCGCGCTGGTAGCGTGGGATCTCGTCGGGACCGAGCTGCATACCCAGCAAGATCGCGTCCCACATCGGCGAGTTGTCCATGCCGGACTCCCAGGGGTGCCGGATGTAGACGAGCCCCTCGCCCCCTGGGTCCCGCTCCCGGTAGAGGTAATCGTGCCAGGCTACGAGGCGCGGGAATATCTCCTCCAGAAAGGTCCGGGCGGCGACGGCATCTCCAGCTTTCCGGTAGACGCGCAGCGCCGCCGTCGCGTGGAGCGGCGGCTGCACCACGCCGGAGGTCTTGCGGTCGCAGAGGGCGCTCTCGTCGCACTCCGCGTGCCAGAAGTCGACGCCGGGGAAGTACTCGCCGACCCGCGGGTCGAAGACTATCTGCGGCACGAGGCCGTTTCTCCACTGGCGCCGGAAGAGGTGCGTAAGCTCCTTTACGGCGCGGTCCTGGTCGTAGTTCGCGTAGCCGATGGCTATGAACGCCGAGTCCCACGACCACTGGTGCGGGTATAGCCTCGGGCCCGGCTTCGTGTACTCCCCGGTCCAGTTGAGGTCTAGCACCATCTTCGCCCGCCGGACGAGCGGGTCGAATCTATCGGACATCGGCCTGTTCTCCCCGTTTACCATCGCCGTCTGGTCGCCGTACGGTCCTCGAGCCCCGCGTTTTTCAACCGGGTCGTTCCCGCCGCCTCTTCCACGAGCTGCGGTGGTGATGGCCGCGGTTTCGTTCGAGGTACCTTTCCGGCTCGGCGTCGAAGGCCCGCTTGCAGTAAGGGCTGCACAGATAGTACGTCTCACCCCGGTAGAGGGACTCGTAG
>JBFLXF010000609.1:0-2173 GCA_040757515.1 Actinomycetota bacterium | reverse complement strand
CGAGATACGGACCGCCGCCGCCCTCGTCCTCGGGTACGTCGGTGCCCCACCACTCGTCGTTCTTGTCGAGGCGCACCTCGCTTCCCTGGTTCCAGGAGCCGAACCTGAACGGTCCGGTCCCGACCGGATTGCGCCAGAAGCCCTCGACGTCATCCCGGATGGCCTTCGGAGAGGCTATGCCGAACGGGCTCATGGCGAGGTTCCTGAAGAAGGGCGCGAGCGGCTCTCGGAGTGTGAACCGGACGGTGTATTCGTCCACGGCTTCGACGCTTTCGATGATCGAGTCGTCGTCGAAGCCGCCGAACATGCCGGCGTAGTAGGCGAAGTTGGAGGCCTGGGAGCCGCCGCCCTTGTGGAACTCGTTGTCCGTGTTCTTCCAGCGCTCAAAGTTGAAGACGACGGCCTCGGCGTTGAAGGGTTCGCCGTCGTGGAACTTGACGCCCTCGCGCAGCGGGAAGGTATAGACCCGCCCGTCCTGCTCGGGCTCGGGCAGCTCGGCGGCGAGCGAAGGGGTGGGCTCGGTGGTCTCCGGTTTGAAGTCCAGCAGGCCGTCGAAGATCTGGCGCGTCACGATGAGCGACTCGCCGTCGGTAGCGTGGATGGGGTCGAGCGTGACGGAGTCGGCGCCGCGCCCGAAGGTGAAGACGCTGCCGCCTCCCCCTCCTCCGCCGCCCTGGCCGCCGCCGATGGTCTCGCCGCCTCCACAGCCGGCGACGCCCAGGAGCGCCGCACCGGTCAGCCCGGCGCCGCTCAGCCTGAGGAAGTCGCGCCGGCTCAGGGTCCTTATGCCCTTTATGGGCTCCATAATGCTCCCTTCTTTCATCCCTTAGGCCAGGAGATGCGCATTAATGCGTAACTTAGCACCTGCCATGATGTGCCGCCACCCGGGCACGTCGCCCTCGCGGGTAGAGATCGCCACCTCCCGTGATACGTTATTGGGGCATGCAACGAGGACGCCCAACAAAGAGAGCGCGGCACGGCGCGGCCTCGATCCCGCTCACCGCCGAGACCGGCGGATCTCCCGGCGACAAACCCGGCCGAACGTCAGGAAAGGGGAAGTTCCGTCCCGACGTGGAGGGTCTGCGGGCGGTCGCCGTGGGTGCGGTGTTGCTCTACCACGCAGGTCTGCCGTTCGCGGGCGGCGGCTACGTGGGCGTGGACGTCTTCTTCGTGATCTCGGGGTACCTGATCACGGGTCTGCTACTCCGGGAGATCGAGGGCACGGGCCGGATCTCGCTCTCGCGCTTCTACTCCCGGCGCGCCAAGCGCCTTCTGCCGCTCACTGTAGTCGTGCTCGCCGCGGTGGTCGCGCTCTCCTGGCCGTTGTTCTCCCCGGTCCGGATGGACGCCGTCTCCTGGGACGTAATCGCAGCGGCCCTCTACGTTATCAACTGGCGCCTCGGTGTCGAGGCGGTGGACTACTTCGAGGCGGGGCTCGGAGCCAGCCCGGTCCAGCACTTCTGGTCGCTCTCCATCGAGGAGCAGTTCTATCTCCTCTGGCCGGCCCTGCTCCTGCTCGTCGCATGGTGGTGCCGTCGCACGGGCCGCGGCCTGCGACCGGCACTGGCAGCGGCTCTAGGCACGGTCGCGGCCTCGTCGTTCGTCTATGGCGTCTACCTCACGGAGCAGCAGGCCGGCGCCGCCTACTTCGCCACGCCCGCGCGGGCCTGGGAACTCGCCCTCGGCGGGATGCTCGCCCTCGTGCCCGCCGCCCGCCTGCGAGTGCTCCGGCCGGGTGCCGCCGCGCTGGCCGCGGCGGGGCTGTGCGCCATCGCGTGGTCTACCTACCGGTTCGGCGACGAGACGCCCTTCCCGGGATACGCGGCCCTGCTTCCGACGCTGGGCACGGCGGCGGTCATAGCGGCGGGGACTGCGACGACCTCGACGTGGCCGGGACGCCTTCTTACGCTCTCCCCGATGCGCCACGTCGGGCGGATCTCCTACTCCTGGTATCTCTGGCACTGGCCGCCGCTGGTCTTCGCCGCCGCGTACTGGGGCGATCTCTCCCCGCTCGCTGGCATGGCCGTAGTAGCGGCCTCCTACATACCGGCCGTCCTGAGCCACCGCTGGGTGGAGAGCCCCTTTCTCCGCTCTGGGACGCTGAACCGGTTCCCCCGCAGGGCGCTGGCGCTCGGCGGGGCTTGCACGGCGATCTCTGTGGCGCTCGGCCTGC
>JBFLXF010000608.1:0-2173 GCA_040757515.1 Actinomycetota bacterium | reverse complement strand
CGCCAGGTCGAAACCCTCGATTCCGGGGGACTCTTCGGGGAGGAGCTCGGCCTGCACGCGGGCGGCGCGCGAGAGCTCCGCCTCCAGCTGGCGGCGCTTTTCGTCGAGCTGGCGCCTGAGCGCGGCGTTCTGGCGGCAAAGCTGCAGGCGCTCAACGGTGCGCTCGGTCACGGCGGCGAGCTCGGCTTGTTCGAAGGGTTTGCGCAGGTAGTCGTCGGCGCCCCGCCGCAGGGCCTCTATGGCGACTTCCTCGGTCCCGTAGGCCGTCATCATCACCACCGCCACGTCCAGCTCTCGGGTGCGCACCCTCTCCAGCACCTCCAGACCCCCTATCCCCGGCATCGAGACGTCCAGGAGCACGATGTCGGGTCGCGAAGAGCGCAGGATCTCCAGCGCCTCTTCGCCGCTGGCGGCCGAAGTTACCCGGTAGCCGCGCTTCTCCAGGAACCGCCGGAGCAGGAGGTTGGTCACCCGGTCGTCGTCGACGACCAGACAGTCGGTTACGGGCGCGGCCCCGTGTCTGGCGAGGGCGGCGGGGGAGGTGCGGGTGGCGGCGTTCACCGGGCGGCGCTCCTCGCCTCGTGCCGGAGGGCGTGCTCTATGCCCTCGGAGAGTCCGTAGCGGGGGCGCCAGCCGAGATCGCGCCGGATCGCCTCGATCGAGAGCCGGGAGTGCGTTACGTCACCGGGACGGGCCGGGGCGTGAGAGACGCCGGCGGCGTCTCCCAGGATCTCCTCCAGCGTCCGCAGCAGCTTTAGCACCGTGGTCGCCCGGCCCGTGCCGATGTTCCAGGTGCCGCTGCGGTCACTGTCGGTCATGACGAGGAGCGCCTCGATCACGTCGGCGACGTAGACGAAGTCCCGGCTCTGATGGCCGGTGCCGTTTATCGTGATGGGCAGCCCTTCGCGCAGCCGCTGCGTGAAGATGGCGACGACGCCGCCTTCCAGGTCGGTGCGCTGCCTGGGGCCGTAGACGTTGGCGAGCCGGGCGTTGGCGTAGGAGAGGCCGCTGTACTCGACGTAGCGCTCGGCCAGGTATTTGTGCGCGGCGTAGTAGCTCCTCGGTCCGGGGAGGGTCATCTCGTCGGCGCCGTCGGCCTCTCCGTAGACGCCGCCGCCCGAGGAGAGGAAGACGAAGCGGCGTGTACCGGCCTTCTTTGCCCCCGCGAGCACGTTCGCCGTACCCTCGACGTTCACCGCCAGGTCGAGGGAGGGGTCCAGCATCGAGGTGGCGACGCTCACCTGCGCCGCCGCGTGGATGATCGCCTCCGGCCGCAGCTCGGCGATGAGGTCGGCGACGCCGGGGTCGGCGACGTCCGCCTCGACGACCTGCACGCCCTGGCGCAGGTTCGTCCGGTCTCCGCTGGCGAAGTTGTCCAGCACCACAGGCTCCCTGCCGGCCTCGGCCAACGCGTCTACGACGTGGCTTCCGATAAAGCCCGCTCCGCCTGTAACCAAGATCATCTCGCTGCCGTCCTCTCGGTGTCTCTCGAGCCCCAGAACGGGGCCTCATCTGCATACATCTTATCGTCCGGCGGGGGCGGGATCTTTAACCAGGGAGCGGGCGCTCGTAGACCGCCACGGCGTTGCGTCCGGAGTTCTTGGCCCGGTAGAGGGCCTCATCGGCCTCTTTGAGGAGGGTCTGCGCCGCCTTCTGCGCGCCGGTCCGGAGCTCGGCTATGCCGAGGCTCACGGTGACGACGCCGGGAGGATCATTCCCTTCATGGGGGATGGCCAGCTCCTGCACCCTCAGGCGCAGCCGCTCGGCGGCCACGACGGCGGATTCGAGGGACTGCTCCGGGAGGAGCGCCAGAAACTCCTCGCCGCCGAAGCGGTAGACGCTGTCGGCTTTGCGGAAGTTCTCGGTGGCCGCGAGAGCCACCCGCTTTATGACCTCGTCGCCGGCGAGGTGGCCGTAGAGGTCGTTGTAGCTCTTGAAGTGGTCCACGTCGAAGAGGATGGCGCAGTAGCGGCGGGCGTAGCGTTCGGACTGAGCCATTATCTCCTCCAGACTCTCGTTGAGCAGGAGCCGGTTGCCGAGGTCCGTCAGCGGGTCGCGCCGGGCCTGCTCGAAGAGCTCGGCGTTGAGCTGCTCCAGCTCGCGGCGCTGGGCGACGATGCGCCGGTGCAGCGCGGTGACGCGGGCGGCGGAGATCAGGCACACTTGCAGCTCG
>JBFLXF010000607.1:0-2179 GCA_040757515.1 Actinomycetota bacterium | reverse complement strand
ATGAAGAGTATCCTCAAAGAAGATCGGGGCCTTAAAGCGCAGGGCGGTCTCGGCGATGACGTAGCGCGCACCGGGGATGTCGCCCGCGACCATGTTCTCGACCCCGATGCCGGAGAGCTCGGCCAGGGCGCGCCAGTAGGCCATGCGGATGTTCTCGAAGTAGCTCAGGTAGACGACGTTGTTGACGTGGCCGTAGGGGTCGAGGTCGGTGTAGCGTATCTCGAGCCGCGTAACCACGGGAGGTCTCTTCAAGGCGCATCTCCTTCCGGACGGATATATGATTTCTGCACGACTGTACATACTACAGATTGCCGCCATCTGATTTAATCTGTGGTGATGGAGTACGAGGACTACCTGGAGCAGGGCGAGACCCTCGCGGGAGAGGGCCTCGTCGAGGAGGCGCTCGACCGCTTCGAGCAGGCCCTGGCCGCCGCCCCTGAGAACCCCGAGGTGATAGAGGCGGTGGGACGGGCGCTGCTGAGCCTGGACCGTCTGGAGGAGGCCGAGGCGAGCTTCCTGGACGCCCTGGAGCTCGACCCGGGGTGGGCCGCCCCGCGGATGGGCCTGGCGATGGTAGCGATGCGCCGCGACGAGCCGTTCAAGATCGTGCACCATCTCGAGCGAGCCATCGAGGCCGATCCGGAGCACCCGGAGGCCTATGCGGAGCTCGGGCGCTACTACGGCGCGATGGGCGAGCCGGCGCTCGCGAAGGCGACCTTCGAGCGGTGGACGTCCGTTCACCCCGAGGACGCGGACATGCTCATCAACGCCGGGCTCACCCTGTTCGATGCCGGGGACTACGCCCAGTCGCTCGTCTTCTTCGAGAAGGGCGTCGAGGTGGCCGCCGAGGAGCAGCAGCGCAGCGCGGCGCTTACCTTCCGGGCGAACGCGCTGGACATGCTCGGCCGCTACGAGGAGGCAGTCGCGGGCTATGAGGCGGTGATCGAGGAGACCCCCGACTGGTGGGAGGCGCACGCGAACCTGGGGATCTGTCACGCCAGGAACGAACGTCCGGCGGAGGCGGAGGCCGCCTTCCGGCGCGGTCTTGCGAGCTGTCCCGGCTCCCCGGAGATACGCGATGAACTGGCGGCGCACCTGCTCGCGCAGGGCAGGAACACCGAGGAGGCGCTCGCGCTGGCCGAGGAGGCGGTTGCGCTTGGGCGGGACGAGATCCGCCACCTCTACACCCTGGGCGAGGCGCGGCTCGCCGCGGGCGACGAGGCCGGGGCGCGGGGGGCTTACGAGGCGGTGCTCGGCCTCGTCCCGGACGACCCGGAGGCGCACCTGGAGCTCGGGATCCTGCACGAGCGGCGCGGCGAGGTCGCGAAGGCCGAAGAGCATTTCATCGAGTCCTTGAAGGCCGACCCGGGCAACCCGCGCGCACTCTACTCCTACGCGAGCCTCTACTACGCCGCCGACGATCTGGAGACGGCCGAGGAGCTGCTCGCCCGGGCGGTGGCCCTGGAGCCCGGGTACTCCCCCGCCCTCTCGGCGCTCGCGAGCATCCGCGCCCGCCGCGGCGACTACCGCCGCGCCCTGGAGTACATCGAGCGGGCCGTCGAGGCCGGGGAGCGCGATGCGAGGCACTTCGAAAGCGCGCTGGAGTTCGCCCCGCTGCGCCAGGACCCCCGCTTCCGCCGCCTGCTGGCGCGCATGCACGGAGCGGGCTAGTGTCCGCGGCGCCGGCCTTAGGCGTTCTGCTCGTACTCGGCGGTGTCGGCGGGATCGCCTACGGCCTGTACGCCATCCTGCGCGGCGGGCGCGGCCAGGAGGGTGGCATCGGCCCCATCCCCGAGCGCGGCGTACACGTCATCGCGGGTCTGAGGATGCTTCTGGCGGGCGCCTTGAGCCTCGCCGCAGGCGGCTACCTGCTCTGGGCCTCTGTCTGATCCCTCAGCCGGTGATCTCGCCGCAGGCGGCTCTTCGGCGCGGATGCATCAGGTGCAGATGCACCCGGCGCAACGCTTCGCGAGCGAATGAAAGCGGCGAAGCCTCTTGCTGAGAGGCCAAAGAGCCGCCCCGCTACAGCAGCTTCAGGTTCGTCGAGGAGGCTTCGAGGTCGGCGAAGAAGCGTGCCGCCTCGCGCTCGCGCTCGCGGGCGATGCTGCGGCTGGAGCCGAGCAGGAGGAGCTCCGGGATGCTGCGGTGCAGGCCCGTCGCGTGACGCACCGCCGCCGCC
>JBFLXF010000606.1:0-2180 GCA_040757515.1 Actinomycetota bacterium | reverse complement strand
GGCCGAAGAGGGTGACTACTTCTGCGGGCAGGTGCTCTCGCCCAATGCAGGGGCCGTCATCTGATGCCGTCTAGCCTATGAACGACCGGGAACGCGATAGGGCGCCGATGCGTCGCTTCTACGACGAACTTTGGAGCAAGCGAAACCTCGATGTGACCCCTGCCGTCTCGCGGATGACCTCATTGCCCCATCAGACCTCGCTGGAACAGCTACGCTACCGCGAAGGGGTGTTCGGATGAGCAACAGGTGAAAGGCAAGACCGCCGAGTTCTGGCGCGCCGAGCAGACGCCCGAGTTCCTACGACACTTCGAGACGCTAACAGTGCAACCGGACCCGTAGAAGGAGTGCGATGAGCGAGACACTTCCATTAGAAGGTACCGTGGCTCTAATCACCGGCGCAGCCCAGGGTATCGGGCGGGCGACGGCGCTCAGGCTCGCCGCTGATGGAGCCACCGTGGCCGCGAACGACCGGGCGCCCTCCAAAGCACTGGATGACGTCGTCGCGGCCTGCGGGGGCGTTGCGGCCATCGCGGACGTCTCCGATCCGGGAGTCGTGAAGGAGATGGTTGAAGCGATCGAGAGGGAAGTGGGGCCCATCGGCATCCTCGTCTCCAACGCTGCCCACATGTCCATGGGGCCGTTTCTCAAGCAGGACGAGCAGGACTGGTGGATGCAGGTAGAGACTAACCTCTCGGGTGCCTTTTTTCTTGTCCAGACGGTCCTGCCAGGTATGCGTCGTCTCGGGAGAGGAAGGATCGTGATCATTAGCTCGGAGTGGGGCGTCATCGGCTGGCCAAACGCCACCGCCTACGCCGCCTCTAAGGCTGGCCTGATCTCCCTCGGAAAGACACTCGGACGGGAGCTGGCGCCGGAGGGGATCATCACCAACGTCGTGGCTCCCGGCGTCATAGACACTCCGCAACTTGAGGTGGACGCTCGCAACGCGAGCGTCTCACTGGACGAGATAAGAGCTCGCTACGCCTCCGAGACACCCCTCGGACGGATCGGCTACCCCGAGGACGTCGCGGGCACCGTAGCGTTCCTCGTTCGAGAGCGTTCCGCGGCCATGGTTGGTCAGGTCTTGCAGCCCAATGGTGGCACCACGAGAGGGAGCGCATGGTAGCTTACCCCGCCGACCGGCGGACGGTCGGCGACTGGCTCCAGGGCGCCGCGGCGGTTGTGGTGCTCCGCTTCGACGTGGACGCCGAGGTGCCGATACTCGCCGAAGACGAGCGCTACGCTGGGGACCTCTCGGCGATGACGCACCAGTCCTACAGTCCGCGTGTCGGCGTACTGCGGATTCTTGAGTCGCTCGCCCGTCATGGGGTAGAGGCAACGTTCTTCGTCCTCGGCATCACCGCCGGTCGCTGGCCGCGAACAGCAGAAGAGATCCTGGCGGCAGGCCATGAGATGGCCCTGCACGGACATTCGCATGTCGTACTTCCGGGCATGCATGACGAGGAACAGCGTAGGGACCTGGAGGCGGGTATCGAGGGCTCGTGCGCCTTGGGGTGGAGCCCGAAGGGTACCGTGCGCCCTATTGGAGGATGACGAGGGCGACCCTAGACTTGCTGGCTGGATACGGTATAAAGTACGACTCGTCGCTGATGGACGACGACAGACCGTACGTAATGGAGACGGATGCCGGATTCCTGACAGAGCTGCCGGTGCACTGGTCGCTAGATGATTGAGAGCAGTATGCTTTCTTGCCCGAACCGGATATAGGTTGGCAGATAGAGAACCCCTGCAAGGCCGTGGAGATCTGGTCGTTAGAGCGTAAGTCAAAACGATTGGTCCGTAGCGGCTCTGTAGCTGCGGTGTTCGAAGTACCCTCGGGCGTCCGAAGGGGACACTGGGGTGCACCCATTCCACCGGTTCTTCCGAGAATCTGATGAATCGTGTCCAGACTCTCGCTTGGTAGAAGAGCAAGTACTCAAGCGGCTGAAGCGTACAGCACACGCTGACGTAGGAGATCGAACTTTCCACGTCCGTACATCGAGCGCTTGATGAGCTTGAGCTTGTTGACCCTGGAGTTAGGTCGGTTTGGTGGACACCTTAGAGCGGCTTGCGAATTGAGTGAGCTTCATGCGAGAATGGCGCATGGGTGCTTATTCGAAGGACTTGAGGTTGAAGGTGCTGGCCGCTGTGGACCGGGGCGTACCCCGGAAGGAGGCGGTGGA
>JBFLXF010000605.1:1593-2181 GCA_040757515.1 Actinomycetota bacterium | reverse complement strand
GGCGCGCAGGAGAGGGCGGAGCGCTTGCGGCGAGCGGCCCTCCAACAGCTCGCGCGCGGAGGGTTCGGGGAGTACTTCGACCCCTTCAACGGGGAGCCCCTGGGCGCAACCGACCAGTCGTGGACCGCAGCCGTAGCCCTCGACTGGCTGGCGGTAGAGCCGCGGGAGGAGCAAGCGGCGGCCTAGGCCCGAAACGGAGATGCCCGTATAATCCCCCCGCTCCCGGAGACTCAGGCCTCCGTCTCCGCCAGCATCTCGCACTGCGCCTCGAGGAGCCGCGCGTAGAGGCCGCCCGCCCGGATGAGCTCTCCGTGGGTGCCGCGCTCGACGACCCGTCCCTTGTCGAGGACCAGGATCTCGTCCATCTCCTCCATGCCAAGAAGCCGGTGCGTTATGAGCAGCACGGAACGCCCGCGCGAAAGCTCCCGCACCGCCCCCAGGACTTCTCGCTCAGTGACGGTGTCCAGGTTGGCCGTGGGCTCGTCGAGGACGAGGAGCGGAGCGTCCTTCAAGAAGGCGCGCGCCACCGCGATCCTCTGCCGCTCACCGCCGGAGACCGCGGCCCCTCCTTCCCCGAGGTAGGCGTCG
>JBFLXF010000605.1:0-1583 GCA_040757515.1 Actinomycetota bacterium | reverse complement strand
CCAGGAACCCCGAGAGCCCCGCCAGCGCGAGCGCCCGCTCCAGCTCCTCGTCGCCGGCGTCCGGGTCCCCGAGCAGGAGGTTGGCGCGCAAGGTGTCGTTGAAGACGTGTGCGTCCTGGGACACCAGGGAGACCAGGGAACGCACGTCTTCTTGCGCGTAATCCCGGATGTCGTGCCCGCCGAGCCGGACCTCGCCCTCCCCCGGGTTCCGGAAACGCAGGATCAGGTCCGTCAGCGTGCTCTTGCCCGCCCCCGATGGCCCCACGACGGCCATCCTCTGGCCCGGACGTAAGGTAAACGAGACGTCCTCCAGCGCGGGCGGGCCCTCCTCCTCGTAGCGGAGACCCACGCGGTCGAACTCCAGGGTGGGGTCTTGCGGCAGCGGGCGCGGGTTCCCGGGATCCTCGACGGCGGGCTCGGAGTCGGAGACCTCGAAGAGCCTCTCCCCCGCGCTCAGGGAGCGCCCGAGGTGCTGGAACGCGGAGCCCAGCGGCAGGACGGCTTCGAAGGAGCCGAGGACGACGAGCGCGAGGAAGGCCAGGTAGACGCCGTGGAACTCGCCCCCCGCCACGAGCGGGATCGCGATGGCGAGGGCGCAGACCATCGCCAGGTTCGTCGCCAGGTCGCCGAGGGAGCTTTGCAACCCGCCCACGAAGGCCGCCCTCCTCTGCAGCCGGTCGAGCTTGCGGTTCAGGGCCGCTATCGCGTCGCGCTGGTCGTCCTCGCGGCCGAAGGCGAGCAGGTCCCGAACGCCCTGCACGCCGTCCACGATCCGGGCGTTCAGCTCCGCCCGCAGCTCCAGCTCGCGCCGCCCGTACCCCCGCGAGAGCGACGCCACCAGGAGGGGCACCCCGACGCCGGACAGCGCGAGGAAGCCTAACGTTGCGAAGGCTAAAGCGCCCGAGAATCGGTAGAGGAGCGCGAACGCCAGAGCGGAGGTTATGGCAGCGATCACGACCGGCGCCACGGCCCGGAGGTAGAGGTTCTCCAGCTCCTCCACGTCCTTGACGACGCGGGAGAGCAGGTCCCCGCTGCGGTAGTCTCCCAGACGGGCCGGCGCCAGCGGCGCGAGCCGGGCGTAGAACCGGTCGCGCAGGTTCCCGAGGAGACGGAAGGTCACGTCGTGGGAGACCAGCCGCTCGAAGTAGCGCGAGAAAGAGCGTGAGACGCTAAAAAAGCGGACCAGGTAGATCGGGATGCCCAGCATCGACAGATACGGGACTATCGCAGCGGCGGAGATGACGTAGGCCGCCGTCGCGAGCAGCCCCACGTTCCCGACCACGGTCGCCACCCCGAGAAAGACGGCGAGCGCCACGCGCAGGCGGTAGGGCCACAGGAAGCCGAGCAGGCGTAAGAACGTCCTCACGCCCGCGCCCTCCTCTCCTCCTGCGCCCCAACGAGCCGGGCGTAACAGCCGCCGCGCCGCAGAAGCTCTCTGTGCGTCCCCGTCTCCGCCACGCGGCCCCCGTCGAGGACCACGATCCTGTCGGCGCTATAGACGGTGTTCAGGCGGTGGGCCACGATCAGGGTCGTCCTGCCCGCCGAAAGGCGCTCCAGCGCAAGCCGGATGAGCCGCTCGCTCT
>JBFLXF010000604.1:0-2181 GCA_040757515.1 Actinomycetota bacterium | reverse complement strand
GGTCGTCTGCACCCGCTGCGGAGAGGTGAGGCACTGTCCGGCGTGCGATTTACCGCTCTCGTTGCACCGGCGGGTACGTCTTCTGCTCTGCTCTCGCTGCGGGCATTCGGAGCCTTTGGAAGACCGCTGCTCCGGATGCGGCGCCGGGCGCTTTCTCCCCACCGGCCTGGGCGTCGAACGTGTCAGAGAAGAGCTGGCCGGGGCGCTGCGCGTGCCCGTCGGGCTTCTGACCGCTGCGGAGGCCGAGTCCATCTACGCTCCGGTAGTCGTGGGTACGGAGCATCGCGTACTGGAGCGGAGGTGGGATGCCATCCTGGTGCCGGATGCGGACGCGCTGCTGATGGGCGGTGGGGCAGGAGCCTCCGAGCGAGCGTTCCGGGTGCTCCTGCGGGCAGCGGAGGCGGCGCGCGAACTCCTTCTCGTGCAGACGCGACAGCCGGAGCACTACGTTCTGCAGGCCGCCGCGCGCGGCGACTATCCGGCGTTCGCGGCAGCGGAGCTCCCACGGCTGCGAAGGCTCGGCTACCCACCCTACGGGCACCTGGCGTCCGTCGTCTTTGAGGGCTCTGAGGATGCGGTCCGGCATGCGGTAGAATTCCGGCTGCGACCCTTGCTCGAGCCAGGCGTCGGCCTCTCCGGTCCGGTACCCGATCCGCGCGTCGGAAAGCGAGCGTTCCGGGTGCTCCTGCGGGCGGCGGAACGGCGGGCGGTCGCGAGGGCAGGCGCTCTGGCCGCCCGGCTCGCGGCCAGGACCCGCGGGCTGAGGGCGCAGGTGGAGATAGACCCCCAGGAGGTTTGAGATGGCATTGGAGATCAGAACTTTCGGCGATCCCGTGCTCAAGTCGCGGGCCGCGCCGGTCAGGGAGTTCGACGAGTCGCTGGCCCGTCTGGCGGAGGAGATGCTCGCTACCATGCGCGAGAACGACGGAGTGGGTCTGGCCGCCAACCAAATCGGGCGACTGAAGCGCCTCCTCGTCGCCTCTCCCGAAGAGGATGAGGAGTACGTGATCGTGAACCCGCAGATCGTCGAGCGCTCCGCCGAGACCGAGCGCTCTCCCGAAGGCTGCCTCTCCATACCCGGCATCAACGTCGAGGTAGAGCGGTCCGTGGCCCTGAAGGTCACAGGCCAGGACGTAACCGGCGAGCCGCTCGCCCTGGAGGCGACCGGCCTCCTCGCGCGGGTCTTGCAGCACGAGATAGACCACCTGGATGGCATCCTGATCCTGGACCGCACCGATCGCGAATCCCGCAAGGTTGCGATGCGCGAGATGCGCGAGCGGATGCTCGCCCAGAGCTAACCCTTGAAGGATAGCTAACCCTTGCAGGTCGCCTTCGCCGGTACCCCGGAGTTCGCCGCCACCATCCTGCGCGGCCTCCTCTCCTCACCGCACGAGGTCGGGCTCGTGATCTCCCAGCCCGACCGGCGGAGGGGGCGAGGGCGCAAGTCTGCCCCCACACCTGTGGCCGAGCTGGCCCGCTCCAGGGATCTCCCCCTCGCCCAACCCGAGAGCATCTCCAGGGTCGCCGGGGAGATCTCCCGCCACGACGCTCTCGTCGTGGCCGCCTACGGCCAGATCCTGCACCCCGATACTCTCTACGCCGCCCCGCACGGCGCCTGGAACGTTCATGCCTCCCTCCTGCCGAGATATCGGGGCGCTGCCCCCATCGAACGCGCCATCATGAACGGCGAGCGTGAGACCGGAATAACCGTCATCCGCATGAACGAGGGGCTTGACACCGGCCCCATGGCCCTCCGGCGTCCCGTACCGATACCTCCCGATATGACCGGCGGCGAATTGGAGGCCCTGCTCGCTCACACAGGAGCTGAAGCTATAGTGGAAGTTTTGTCTTCTGTGGAGTCCGGAACAGTGAAGCTTATCGAGCAGGACAGTTCGAAGGCCACATACGCCCCGAAGCTGACGGGTGAGGATCTGATGCTAAGGTGGAGTGTTGGTGCTCGCGAGGTGCATGATAAAGTGCGGGCGCTGGCGCCCGGCATAGGGGCCCGCACCTACCACCCCAAGGTAGACGGTCCGATCAAGGTGTGGCGCACCAGGGTTCTCGAAGAGGGGGAGGGAAGCCCGGGGCCGGGCTGGATCGGGGCGGAGAACGGCGTTTTGAGAGTGGGATGCGGGGCCGGGATGGTGGAGGTGCTGGAGCTGCAGATGCCCGGAAGAAAGC
>JBFLXF010000603.1:0-2188 GCA_040757515.1 Actinomycetota bacterium | reverse complement strand
GTGCAGCTGCTGCACGGCCTGTTCTTAGCCCCGCTGTTCGGCACGTTCCTTCTGGGTATGTTCTGGAAGCGCACGACCCCATGGGGCGGGTTCGCGGGGCTCGTCTCGGGGACCGTCGCCGGACTGGTGCTCTATGGGCTGGAGCTCGCGGGGACGATCCAGTACGGTGCTCCGATGGCGGGCAACTTCTGGCGCGCGTGGTGGGCCTGGCTGGTCTGCTTCGTCGTCACGATAGCCGTCTCGCTGGTGACGAGACCGAAGGAGGAGCGCGAGTTGCAGGGGCTGGTCTACGGGCTGACGGAGAAGAAGGAGGGTGTGGAGCACGCCTTCTACAAGAAGCCGGGCGTGCTGGCCGCGGCGGTGTTGCTCATCACCCTCGCGTTGAACATCATCTTCTTTTAAGAGGAGGCGGGCGCTTGTCCGAACGGTCGGAGCAGCAGAGAGCCTACGAGGAGGAAGAGAGGGTTCCGGAGCACTCCGGGACCAGCCACGCCCTCGCGATAGGGTTCTACGTCGCGGCCATAGTCCTGATCTTCGGGACGATCCTCGTCCTCTACGGAGTGCTCGGTCCCCCGGGCCAGCTGCGCAAGAGCCTCGGGATCAACGCAAACCTCTGGTGGGGGCTGTTCATGCTCGCCTTCGGCCTCGTGGTGTTGGCCCTGAGCTGGTTCTCGCCCCGCCGCCGCGCCGGAGGAGGTGGCCAATAAGAGAGGACTCGCCCGGGGAGGATGGGGAGAACAGGCGAGTCCCGACGAGATTATACTACGTGGCGCCCACTCCAAAGTACGCCGCGTCACAAGATTCTCGCGGGATCTGGTGTCGGAGGGGGGACTCGAACCCCCACCCCCTTATCGGGGACTAGGCCCTCAACCTAGCGCGTCTACCAATTCCGCCACTCCGACGCGAGCGGGCCGACAGAGTATAAGGTAGACCTCCGGCATGGTCAACGTCGCCCTGCGTGCGACGGTGTACCATCTGTCTCGGCGATTCATTGCTCTCGGAGGAGGTGCGGGTGCGGGCTTTGAGGTGGACGGGGGTCTCGGCCATGATTCTCGTTCTGTTGATCCTCTCGCTCGCCTCCTGCGGCTACGCTTATCTGCGCTTCTCCACCCTGCCCCGGAAGGGCGGCGAGCTCGCGCTGGAGGGGCTCCGGGAGCCGGTCGCGGTAGAGCGTGAGCCCTCCGGCGTGCCGCATATCCGGGCGAAGAACGAGCACGACCTCTTCTTCGCCCTCGGCTTCGTGCACGCGCAGGACCGCCTCTGGCAGATGGAGTTCCAGCGTCGGGTAGGTGCGGGACGGCTCTCGGAGGTGCTCGGCGAGGGTACCGTCGAGCAGGATCGTTTCCTGCGTACCTGGGGTTTCTACGAGGCCGCAGAAGAAGCTTACCGCAGCCTCACCCCGCAGGGAAAGAGGGTCGTGGACGCCTACACAGCCGGCGTGAACGCTTACTTGGAGGGCGAGCCAGGTCTTCCCCCGGAGTTCCGGCTTCTCCGCTACGAGCCCGAGCGCTGGAGACCGGCGGACGTGCTGGTGTGGGCGAAGATGATGAGCTTCGACCTCTCGACCAACTACGAGTCCGAGCTAACCCGCCAGCGTCTCCGCGCCCGGGGCCTTTCTCCCGAGCGCATAGCCGAGCTGCTGCCGCCATACCCCGAGGACGCTCCGACCATCCTTGATGCGGAAGACCGGCGGGCGACACCGACGGCGGCCGAGGGAGAACGAGCCGGAAAGCTGCTCGCGCTGCGCCGCTCGCTGCCCGTCTCGGTCGAGGCGTCGAACAACTGGGTCATCGGCGGGAAGCTGACGCGCAGCGGCGAACCCCTGCTCGCAGACGACCCTCACCTCGGGTTCCAGGTGCCCTCGCTCTGGTACCTGGCGCACCTGAAGTCGCCCACGCTCGAGGCAATCGGGGCGACGCTGCCGGGACTTCCCGGCGTGGTGATCGGGCGCAACAGACATATAGCCTGGGGTGTCACCAACGTCGGCGCAGATGTCCAGGACCTCTATG
Organism: Actinomycetota bacterium; assembly: GCA_040757515.1. Classification (GTDB taxonomy): domain Bacteria; phylum Actinomycetota; class Rubrobacteria; order Rubrobacterales; family Rubrobacteraceae; genus JBFLXF01. The sequence goes on along the minus strand of JBFLXF010000603.1, from coordinate 179 downwards.
TCCTCGACGAGACCCGAAACGGAGGCGCCTACCGTTACCGGGGCGAGGATCGGCCCTACCAGGTGCGCCGTGAGACGATAGAGGTGGACGGTGCGAAGGATGTGCGCCTCTCGGTTCGCGAGACGGTCTACGGGCCGGTGGTCTCCGACGTGGTGGACGCCCCGGATGGCGGCAGGCCG
>JBFLXF010000602.1:0-2188 GCA_040757515.1 Actinomycetota bacterium | reverse complement strand
CGCGCACGACGACGTGGGGATCGGGACGGTAGTCGGCCAGGAAACGCTGCAGCCTCTTGGAGACGGCGCCCTCGCCGAGCCAGACGACGGCCTCCGGCGCGTGGCTCTCCGCGAAGTCGCCGTCCGCGAGCAGGGCGTCGTAGAAGGGGACGAGGTTCCGGGAGCGGCAGCCCGTCCGCACCTGGGAGCCCGCATCCGGCAGGACCGGCCACCCGAGCGCCTCCCCGAGACGCACCGCCGCCTCCCCGTCCCGCCGCGCGCGCATCCGGCCTACAACGACGAGGCCGCGCCGCCTTTCCCGCAGCGCCCCGGCGACGCGCTCGACGTCGGCGGTGTCCGCGGAGGGTTCAGTGCGCGCGTAGCGGGTGTAGGGCTCCGGGCTCCGCCTCCAGCGCTCCGGTGCGGGGAGCGGGTCCGCCGGGGCATCGGGGTCGGGGAGGAAGGGCTCGCGGAACATGAGGTTGAGGTGTACGGGCCCTTGCGGAACGCGGCGGGCGCGGTAGACGGCCTGGTCCACGGTGGTCAGAACGGAGGCGGGATCGACACTCGCGTCGGGGGCGGGCAGGTCGAAGCTCCAGCGCACGTAGGAACCGAAGATGTTCGGCTGAACGATGGTCTGGTTGGCGCCGGTCTCCCGCAGCTCCGGGGGGCGGTCGGCGGTCAGCAGGACCATCGGTACGCAATCGGTGGCGGCCTCGACGACGGCGGGGAAGCCGTTAGCGACCGCGGTGCCGGAGGTAGTCACCCAGGCGGCGGGACGGCCGGTCGCCCGGGCGTAACCGAGCGCGGCGAAGGCGGTCCCCCGCTCGTCGAAGTGGACGAGCTTCCGCGCCCGTTCGTTGCGCGCCAGGGCGGCCACGAGCGGCGTGGAGCGTGAGCCGGGGGCGACGCAGAAGAGGTCTACGCCGCTGCGGAGAAGCTCCTCGATAACGAGGGTAGCCCAGAGAAGGTTAGAGCGAGCGGTCTGCGTCATCGAGGCCGAGGATGCCGGCGAAGTCCCCAATCTTGCCCTCTATCTCCGCCCACTCCTCTTCGGGGCGGGACCCGGTGACGATGCCGGCCCCGGAGAAGAGAGAGAGCCTCTCGCCGCACGCAAGCCCGGAGCGGATGCCCACGGCGAACTCGGCGGAGTCATCTCCGACCCAGCCCACCGGACCGGCATACCAACCGCGGTCGAAGGGCTCAAGCCGGGCTATCTCCGCGAGTGCCTCCTGCTTCGGGTAGCCGCCGACCGCGGGCGTCGGGTGCAGCGCCTCCAACAGGTCCGCGTCGGCGACGCCCTCGCGCAGCGTCCCTCGAACCTTCGAGACGAGGTGGCGGCGGCTGGAGAGCTTCATCTCCGAGGCGGCCTCCTCGACCGCGAGCCCCTCGCACAGCGGCGAGAGGCTCTCCCGGATGCCGACCCTGACCCACCGCTGCTCGGAGAGGTCCTTCTCGCTAGCGAGCAGCTCCTCCCTGAGTCCGGCGTCGTCGGCGTCCGAGGCGCCGCGGGGACGGGTTCCGGCGACGGCCTCGCTCGTCACGCGCCGCCCCTCGCGCCGGTAGAGGCGCTCCGGCGAGGCGCCCAGGAACGCCACCCCCTCCTCCGGCTCCAGGTAGAAGTGGAAGCACCCAGGGGTTGATCTCGCCAGCCTCTCGGCGAGCAAGAGCGGATCCGGCGCCTCTTCGAACCCCAGCTCCGCGCGTCGCGCGAGGACGACCTTCTCGAGATGGCTCTCCGCGAAGGCGGCGAGCGCCGCCTCGACGTTGCGCCGCCAGCCCTCGCGGCCCGGCCGGTCGGCGCGGAACACAGGAGCCGGCAGAGCGCACTCGCGATACCGCTGCGAGGGACGCAGGCCCTCGATCTCCGCCAGAATCTCCGCTTCACGCCCGGCGTCCTGCGGGAGCAGCAGGTTGCAGGCGAGTTCCGTTCGCCCGCTGCTCCGCCTCAGCTCGAACCGCGGCAGCACGAAGCGCACAGCTCCGAACCTCATCCACTCTCCCCCGGAAACCCGGGACATATCGAAGCGCGCGCCGCCGTAGTAGCGGGCCCGGCCCGGAATGCCCGGCGAGAGGACCGCAAGCCGCTTGCGCAGAGCTTCGAACCCGCCCGCTACATCGCCCTCGACCACGTCCGCGACGCCCACGGCTGCGATCTCCACGCCGTCCTCACGCCCCGACCAGTAGATCCTGGGTGTCTTGTGCTGCG
>JBFLXF010000601.1:0-2191 GCA_040757515.1 Actinomycetota bacterium | reverse complement strand
AGCAGCAGGTTCATGTGCCGGGCGAGCGTGCTCTTTCCGGAGCCCGTCCCCCCGACGAGGCCGAACACCTCTCCCGGCTCCACGGCGAGCGAGACCCCGCGCAACGCCTCGACCTCGAAGGGCGTCCCCTGCCCATAGACATAGCGCACGTTCTCGAGCTCGAGCCTCACCGCGCCCTCGCCCTCATGCGTTCCAGAACCTCCTCCGCCAGCTCCTCCGGCGTCCGGCGCGGCGGCAGGCCGAGCGCGGAGGCCAGCCGCAGAGCGGGCGGCAGGACCAGCCGGTTCTCCCTCAGCAGCGCGGCGTCGGAGAAGAGGCGTCGCGGGCTCACGTCCGCGACGAGCCTCCCCGCGTTCAGCACCAGCACCCGGTCTGCGTCGAAGAGCTCGTCCAGGTTATGCGTGACGTGGACGACGGTTCTCTCGCCCCGCAGGGCCCACAGCCTCTCCAGGACCTCACGCCGGCCGGCGGCGTCGAGCATCGAGGTGGGCTCGTCGAGGACCAGGATCTCCGGCTCCACGGCCAGCAGGCCCGCCAGTGCAACGCGCTGCTTCTCGCCGCCCGAGAGCGTGTGCGGCTCGCGCCGCTCGTAGCCCTCGAGGCCGACGGCCCGGATCGCCGCCGCGACCCGCTCCCTCATCTCCTCGCGCGGCACCCCCCGGTTCTCCAGCCCGAAGGCCACGTCGTCCTCCACGAACGGCGCGACGAGCCCGTTGTCCGGGTTCTGGAAGAGAAAGCCAACCCTCTCCCTCGCCGCGAAAGGATCTGCGGCAGGGTCGATCCCGGCGACGCGCACGGTGCCTGAGGCAGGCTTCAAGAGCCCGTTCAGGAGCCGCGCCAGGGTGGACTTGCCGCCGCCGTTCGGGCCTACGACGCCCACGTACTCGCCGGAGTGCACCTCGAAGCTAACGCCGCTGAGTGCCCGAGATTCAGAGCCGGAGTAGGAGAAGGTTACGTCCTCGCAGGAGACGGCGAAGGGTCCGCCGCGGCGGACCCCCCTGTTCTTACCGTGTTCCTCGCGGTGCTCCGCTACGACCTACTCCACCCGGTAGTTGACCAGCTCCAGGTAGACCATCTCGGCGCCGTCGCCGGGGCGCGGGCCGAGCCTGAGGATGCGCGTGTAGCCCGAGTCGCGGCCGTCCAGCTCGGGGGCCACGTCCTCGAAAAGCCGACGCACGACGGCCTTGTCCTTGAGAACCTTCACCGCCTCGCGGCGGGCGTGCAGGTCGTCCTTTTTGGCAGTGTTTATGAGCTTGTCCACCACGCCGCGTAGTTCCTTGGCCTTCGGCGCGGTTGTCTTTATGCGGCCGTGGGTGATGAGTTGGCCGGCCATCGTGCCCAGCATCAGGTTGCGGTGCTGGGCCTCGCGGCCGAGCTTACGGCCCCTCTTGGCATGCCTCATTCCCTCTCACTCTCCAGGGTGTATCCGTACTCCAGGAGCTTCGACCGGATCTCGTCCACGCTCTTCATGCCGAGGTTGCGGATGTTCATCAGCTCCTCCTCGCTCATCGTGGCGAGCTGGCCGATGGTGTCTATCCCCTCGCGCTTGAGGCAATTGTAGGAGCGCACGGTGAGCTCCAGGTCCTCGACCGGCCTCTCGTCGGTGATGACGGGCCTGCCGCCGGCGCCCCTGCCGTCGCCGGGCGAGGAGCCTTCGTAGCCGTCGGTGAAGAGGCCGAGGATGTCTATGAGCTGGCGGGAGGCGTCCTGCAGAGCCTCCTGCGGCTCGATGCGGCCGTCGGTGAAGACCTCGATGCGCAGCGAGTCCAGGTCGGCCCTCGCGCCCGCCCGGGTCTCGGTCACCGAGTAGTTCACCCGCTGTACCGGAGAGAACAGGGAGTCGACGGCGATCACGCCTATGGGGTCGGCGTCGCTCTTGTTCTGCTCGGCCCGGCGGTAGCCCTGACCCCGCTCGACCGTCAGGCGCATCTCCAGGCGTCCGCCCTCGGAGACGCTCGCGATGTGCGCCTCGGGGTTGACTATCTCCACATCGGCCTTCAGCTCGATATCGCCCGCGGTCACGTCGGCCGGACCGTCCTTGACGATCTCGAGCTCTATGGGCTCCTCGCGCTCCAGCCTGAAGCGCAAATCCTTCACGTTCAGCACGATGTCCACGACATCCTCCTTGACGCCGGGGATCGTGGAGAACTCGTGGCTGACGCCTTCGATGCGTATCTTCGTCACGGCGGCG
>JBFLXF010000600.1:0-2192 GCA_040757515.1 Actinomycetota bacterium | reverse complement strand
CCCTCTTTGATCCTTATCTCCGGTCCGGGCAGGTCCTTGCCGTATCCCCAGGTGGCGACGCCGCGGCCCCCGATCTCCAGGTCCACGGGGGCGGCCTCCAGGGTGTACTTCGCGACCCCGCCGGGCCGGGACGTCGGAGGCGAGGGACTCTGCCTCTCGGCGAGCAAGGCCCCTCCGCCTACGGCCAGGGCCCCGGCTCCCAGACCCGCGCCGATCAGGAACTGGCGGCGGGTCAACGTCGGGCGTTTCGCTGGCTTGTTCATCGCTTCGTGCAATTCCTTTCGTAGTACGCGTGGTACTGGTACGCCTTCTCTCTCACCACGCCACCCTCTCTACGTATGGCATGGAGTCCTGCACCGGACACCGAAGCAACGTTGAACCGCACTCGGGGATGCGCTGGGCGAGGACCGTTCCCACGACGGTCCGGTAGGGAGTGCGGCGTTGCGGCCGATGCCTCCGCTGCCCTCTTCAGACGCGCTCGTTCGCAAGCTCGCAGAACCGTTCGGCGGCCTCCCGGACCCACTCCCGCGCCCCCTCGAAGTCCTCCTCCTCGGGGAGGCCGTCTATCTCGTAGCGTTCGATTACCTCCGTCGCCCCGAGCTCCTTCAGGAAACGGCTCCAGATCTTGCCCGCCTCGCAGAAGTCCGGGTAGACGCTGTCACCCAGGGCGCACACGGCGAAGAGCACACCGCTCAGATCCGGCCTCTCCTCCTTTAACCTCTCGTAGAACTCCATCGAGTTCTCCGGCAGCTCCCCGTCGCCGTGGGTGGCCGTGCACACGATCACGGCGCGGTTGCCGTCCAGCAGCTCCGGCTCGGCCCCCTCCATGTCCACTACCTCGGTACCGAGCCCCGCCTCCTCCAACGCGGCGGCGAGTTCCTCCGCCACGTCCTCGGCGTTGCCGGTCTCGGTGCCGACCAGGATCACCGTCTCTTCCACGTCTGTTCCTCCTCTTTCGGGCTCATCGATAGATCGCGCCTCACGCCAGGACCACCCGGCGGCCGCGCTCTCCGCCTCGATCCGCATCCCGCGGAGCAGGATTACGGACCGGGCCCGATAGCAGCTTTGTGTTCACCTCCGCCATTCCGGTGGGAGACCGGCTTCTCCGGGCCTGGGTGTCCTCACGGTCCGGATTCGCACCCGACGCTGGAGCATCCTCGGGAGGGTACGCCGAGCATCGTAAAGAAGCATCGGCGCTCCGACCGAAGGTCCGGGATGAGTTCGTAGGGTCCACCAGCACCTCCGCTCCATACCCTCTCGCCGGCTTCTTGAGCTGCCGGTGCAGGTCCGAGTTCTCCAGGTGCTCTGGGATCGTCCGACAGTAGGCGTAGGAGCCGCCGTCGGCCGGACCGGCTTCTTCCACGAGGATGCTCCCGCACTCCGGGCAGCGTATCCCATCCTCGTCGGAGTAGAGAAAGCGGGGGCCGCTCCCGCTGTAGCGGCTCCCGCAGTTGGGACACCGAGCCTGGATGACCGCGGATGCCTGCCGGGCGAGCATCCTTTAGTCCCGCGTCCCCGTGGGGCTCGCCGGTAGGTGGGTTTTCCCTGCCGGCTCTCCGGCGCGGCCGGTCTGCCGTCTCAGGCCCGGCAGCACGTAGCGGTCGAGACCGTAGTAGCCGGCCAGCGAGCCGACCAGCACTATCGCCAGCCCTAGCACCAGCATCTGCGGGTTGGAGCTGGAGGTGCCGGCCCACAGGAAGGCCAGGTTCATGATCGCACCGCCCAGCGCCGCAAACCGGGTCAGGAACCCAACCAGGAGCGCCGCTCCCGCCGCAATCTGCCCGAACACCACCAGGTAGCTGAAGACCGTAGCGTTGGGCAGCGCGACGTTCTCTATGAACCACACGTACCAGCCCTGCACCTCGGGGAACTCACCGGTGGACTTCGCCAGCGCCCCCTTCAGGAAGCCGGTTACGGCGGCTCCGGCTTCGCCGCCGGTCCACGCCGGGTCGCCCAGCTTCTCTAGGCCACCCTTGAGCCACTCGTAGCCCAGGAACAGCCTCACCAGGAGCCAGAATCCACCCACCACCCGAACGTCCTTCAGGGAACCCATTCTCCCTCGCCTCCTTGTATCTTTGTTTTGGTCGTAAAATGCGGCCGTGCAGCGGGCGCGGCAGACCGATTCCTCCTCGGTCCTCGGAGACCGCAGCGAAGCCAGGGTCGCCGCGCCCGCCTTCCGGAGGAGCCCGAAC
>JBFLXF010000599.1:0-2192 GCA_040757515.1 Actinomycetota bacterium | reverse complement strand
CGCGCTCCAGCTCCTCGCGGAATTCTTCCAGAGTTGTGATTGTGTTCGGCGTGCGAGGGGGCATGCCCTCTCTCTCCAGGATCTCCACCACCTCCTCCCAAGGGCGGTAGGCCAGGATAGCCTTCCCAACTCCGCTGGCGTGGGCCGGGAACTTCCCCCCAACCACGGTCACCGCGACCTGGACCGCCCGCGTGCCCCGCATCTTGTCCACGTAGAGAACCTGCCCACGCTCCAGAGCCGCAAGATGTACCGTCTCTCCGAAGAGAGACACAAGACGCTCCATGCCTCGCCGGGCCTCGGCCCTGAACTCGGTAGTCTCCAGCAGAACCCGGCTCATCGCCATGATCCTCCACCCCAGCCTGTACCTCCGCTCGCCCGTGCGGCGGAGCAATCCCTGATCCGCCAGGGAACTCATCATCGCCGAAGCACTCGACTTCGGAAGCTTTAGCATCGCGGCAACCTCGCTAACGCCCCACTCCGGCTTCTCCACGGAGAACAGGTTCAGTATCCGCCCGGCTTTCTCTACCGTCTGCACCCTTCCTGCACCACCTTTGCGCTAGTTGAGGCAAACATTACCGCCGCGTGTACGGCCCAGCAACGGTGCTGTTCGGCAATCACGAACAACGACAACATTTCCGAGAAAAGTATCTCTGGTTCGTCATAGCCGAACAGCGGTATTGAGCGGGGTTTGAAACCCGTGGTACTACTGCTGTCGAGGAGCTCGAAGGCAATGCTGGGAAAGGATGGACAGCCTATGCTGGAAGACAAGACCAAAGTCACCCGTCCGATGACGGGAGAGGAGTATCTGGAGAGTCTGCGCGACGGGCGCGAGATTTACATATACGGCGAACGCGTGGAGGATGTTACGGAGCATCCCGCCTTCCGCAACGCCGCTCGCATGGTCGCTCGCATGTACGACGCGATGCACGATGAATCCAGAGGCGTGCTGCGCACCGAGACCGACACCGGGAACGGCGGCTTCACCCACCCGTTCTTCAGGGCCTCCAAGAGCGTAGAGGACTTGGTAAAGGCCAGAGACGCCATAGCTGAGATGGCCAGGATAGCCTACGGATGGATGGGCCGCTCTCCAGATTACAAGGCCGCTTTCCTCGGGACGCTCGGGGCGAACAGCGACTTCTACGACCCCTACCAGGAGAACGCCAAGAATTGGTACAAGAAGGCCCAGGAGGGCATGCTCTTCTGGAATCATGCGCTCGTCAACCCCCCGGTGGACCGCGACCGCCCGATGGAAGAGGCCCGGGACGTCTACATGCACGTTGATGAGGAGACGGACAACGGACTCATCGTGAGCGGGGCGAAGGTGGTCGCAACAGGCTCAGTCCTCACCCACTACAACTTCATCGCTCAGTACGGACCCGTCCCCGTGAGGGAGAAAGAGTTCGCCATCATCTTCACGGTGCCTATGGACGCCAAAGGCGTGAAGCTGATCAGTCGCCCCTCCTACGAGTACGACGCGGCCGTGATGGGCAGTCCTTTCGACTACCCGCTCTCGAGCAGGGTGGACGAGAACGACGCAATCTTCATCTTCGACCGGGTGCTCGTGCCCTGGGAGAACGTCTTCGTCTACGGGGACGTGGACAAGGCCAACAACTTCTTCCCGCTCTCGGGCTTTATCCCTCGCTTTACCCTCCACGGCTGCACGCGCATGGCGGTCAAGTTGGACTTCATCGCGGGGCTCCTGCTGAAGGCCGTCGAAGCTGCGGGTACAAAGGACTTTCGGGGAGTGCAGGCTCGTGTCGGTGAGGTGCTTGCCTGGCGCAACCTCTTCTGGGCGATAACCGATGCCATGGCTCGCAACCCTACTCCGTGGAACGACGACTACGTGCTTCCCAACATGGACGCCGGTCTTGCCTACCGGGTATTCGCGCCGATGGCCTACCAGAAGGTGAAGAGCATCATCCTCGACGACGTCTCCAGCTCGCTCATCTACCTACCCTCGCACGCGAAGGACTTAAAGAACCCGGAGACGCGCAAGTACCTGGACAAATACGTTCGCGGCTCTGGCGGCTACAGCGCCGAGGAGCGCATAAAGCTGATGAAGCTCCTCTCCAACGCCGTGATCAGCGAATTCGGCGGTCGGCACGAGCTCTACGAACGCAACTACGCCGGCAACCACGAAAACATACGCATGGAGACGCTCTTCGCGGCGATGGCAACCGGTCAGGTAGACC
>JBFLXF010000598.1:0-2194 GCA_040757515.1 Actinomycetota bacterium | reverse complement strand
GCCAGAAAGACGTATTCGGGTCTCTCCTCGGCGAAGAAGGCATCCACCGCCGCCGCATCGGTGAGGTCCAGTTGCGCACGGCTTCGGGTAAGGAGGTTACCGTATCCCTCCCCTTCAAGTCGTCGCAAGATGGCCGAACCTACCAGGCCGCGGTGGCCCGCCACATAGACCTTGCTCTCCACATTCACAGCCCTGCCCTCCCGCGCTGCACGAAGATGTGCCCTGCATCCGCGAGCGTCTTCTCCTGTTGCGCAAGTTCGTAGTCGTGCTCTACCATGCGCCTCACCAGCTCATCTATCGTGACCTGCGGCTCCCAGCCCAATACCTTCCGGGCCTTGGTGGCGTCGCCCCGGAGGTACTCGACGTCGGTGGGCCGGAAGTAGCGGGGATCTATCTCGACGTGCCTCTCCCAGTCGAGGTCCAGATAGGAGAACACCCGCTCCGCAAACTCTCGCACCGAATACGACTCCCCGGTCGCTATGACGAAGTCCTCCGGCTCCTCTTGCTGGAGCATCAGCCACATCGCCTCGACGTAGTCCTCGGCGTGCCCCCAGTCGCGCTTCGCGTCCAGATTACCCAGGTAGATCTTCTCCTGCAGCCCCAGTTTTATGCGCGTGGCCGCGCGCGTGATCTTGCGCGTCACGAATGTCTCGCCTCTCCTCTCGGATTCGTGGTTGAAGAGGATGCCGTTGCAGGCGAACAGGTCGTAGGCCTCCCGATAGTTCACCGTCATCCAGTGAGCGTACACCTTGGCGGCTGCGTACGGGCTTCTGGGATAGAAAGGGGTGGTCTCCGACTGGGGCGCGGGAGCGCCCCCGAACATCTCCGAGGTTCCGGCCTGATAGAACCGTATCCGCTTGCCCAAAGATTCCTGGACATCCCTCAGGGCTTCAAGAAGCCGGAGCGTCCCCAACCCGTCCACGTTGCCGGTGTACTCCGGTTGCTCGAAGGAGACCCTAACATGCGACTGAGCGCCCAGATTGTACACCTCCTCAGGCATGACCCTGTGCAGTACCCGCCGCAGGCTCACGGCGTCCGTGAAGTCTCCGTAGTGCAGGAACATGCGGGCCTCGGGATCGTGAGGATCGCGGTACAGATGGTCTATGCGGTCCGTGTTGAAGACCGAGGCGCGCCGGACGACGCCGTGCACCTCGTAACCCCTGTCCAGCAAGAACTCCGTAAGATAGGAACCATCCTGACCGGTGATACCGGTGATCAAAGCTTTCCTCATCGCCTCGATTCTTCTACTAGCCTGCGCAGTCTCATTTCGAACCTGGAGAGTATCTTGTCTTTGTCGAGACGGTCTTCGGCGTATCTTCGGGCATTCTGCCCCATCTTTTCGCGCCTCCCAATATCGTCGGCCAGCGTCTCGATGGCACGCACCAGCCCATCGGCATCGCCGGGCGGCACTATGATCCCGCAACCTTGCCCATCCAGAACGTCGTAGAGGGCGGTGCCGGGCTCTGCGGTGGCTACGCTCGGCCTCCCGGCGGCCAGGATGTTGGTTAGCTTGGAAGGCATCACCAGGTCGGCAGCCTCCCGGCGCTGCACGATCAGGTGCACGTCCCCCGCCGCGAGCATGGGCGAGAGACGCTCCATCGGTTGGACCGGGAAGAAGCGCAGGTTCTCCAGCCCGCGTGCTCTGGCCTCCTGTTCCAGCCGCCGGCGGGCAGCCCCCGCGCCGACCATCGCGAAATGCACATCTCTGCGGCGCCCGAGCCTGTGCGCGGCCTCCAGTATCAGCTCCAGTCCCTGCTTCTCGCCCATGTTTCCCGCATAGAGCACCAGCACGTCCTCCGGTCCCGCGCCAAGCTCCCGCCGCACCTCGTTGTCCCGGGGCATAGGACTCACGATCTCCAGGTTCGCCCAGTTCGGGAAGAGTGCCGTCCGCTCCTCCGGCACGCCCTTATCCAACACCCGGCGCACCATCGCCTCGGTGATGGTGGAGACCCGCGAGAAACGCCGCATCAAGAGCCCCTCGGCCCGATACAGCAGCCGCCTGGTCCAGGCTCCGCGCAACAGACCAAGCTCCAGGGCCGCATCGACCTCAAAGTCCTGGATGTGCAGCCAACTCTTCGCGCCACAGAGTCGCGCAACGAGCAGCGCTGCGGGAGCGCCAAACAGCGAAGGCTCGACCAGGATCACCACGTCGGGGCGCCAGGACGCCTGCCACGACATCGCCGGCAGGCTGCTC
>JBFLXF010000597.1:0-2197 GCA_040757515.1 Actinomycetota bacterium | reverse complement strand
AGCCGGGAAGCGCTCGTGGAGGCGATGGGTCAGGCTTTGGACGAGCTCACCTCCCGAGACGTCCGCGGGTTCTTCGGCCACTGCGGTTACCGCACGGTGGACCAATCGCTATGACAGACGCTTTAGGAGACCTGCCCGGCGTGTTTTGCGCGACGGTGAGGCAGGATAGAATGCGCAGGAAGCTTGCAGGAGGAGAGAAGAGAGGCAGCAAGAGATGAACCCGGTTGTCGAGAAGGTGGCGGACTGGCGCGAGGAGGGCAAGAAGGCTGCGATGGCCACCGTCGTGAAGGTCGAGCGGTCGGGACCCCTGGGGCCGGGAACTTCGATGGCCGTTAGCGAGGACGGGCAGGTGGTGGGCTCGGTGAGCGGCGGGTGCGTAGAGCCTGCGGTCTTCGAGGAGGCCATGCAGACGATAGAGACCGGCAGACCGAAGCTTCTCACCTACGGCATCTCCGACGACGAGGCGTTCGGGGTGGGATTGACGTGCGGCGGCGTGATCCACATCTTCGTAGAGAGGGTGGACTGGTAGGATGGGCGAACTTCTCAGCCGCTGGCGTTCCGCTCTCGCCGAACAGTCGCCGGTAGCGATAGCTACCGTGATCGAGGGCCCCGAGGGCTCTTTGGGCGGCAAGATCCTCATCGCCCCCGACGAGCAGGTGGGCACCGCGGGCAACGCGGAGCTCGACCGGGCGATAGTGGAGGCGGCGCGCGCCCTTCTCGAAGGTGGGCGCACGGAGACGGTCCACTTCGGACCGCAGGGGCAGCGCAGGATGGAGGACGTGACCGTCTTCGTGCAGTCGTTCGCCCCGCCGCCCAGAATGTACGTCTTCGGCGCGATAGATTTCGCCGGCGCAGTCGCCCGGATCGGCAAGTTCTTGGGCTACCGCGTCACCGTCTGCGATGCGCGGCCCGTCTTCGCCACCCGCGACAGGTTCCCGAGCGCCGACGAGGTAGTCGTCGCCTGGCCGCACGAGTTTCTAAAGACCGCCGAGGTGGACCGCCGCAGCGTGATCTGCGTTCTCACTCACGACCCGAAGTTCGACGTGCCGGTGTTGGTTGAGGCGCTCAAGACCGACGCCGGCTACATCGGGGCGATGGGCAGCCGCCGCACGCACAACGACCGCACCGCCCGCCTGAAGGAGGAGGGCGTGACCGAGGAGCAGCTGGCGCGCATATCCAGCCCCATAGGCCTCGACATAGGCGCGAGGACCCCCGAGGAGACGGCGGTTGCCATCGCCGGGGAGATCATCGCCCTGAGGACCGGACACTCCGGCGGGCGCCTCGCCGCACGCTCCGGACCCATCCACGCCGCGGAGCCGGCGGCGCGTCGCGGCTAAGAGTGGGCGGTCGGGGCGTCTCGGCGATCGTGCTCGCCGCCGGCGGCGGGAGCCGGTTCGGGGGCGGGAAGCTGCTGGCGAGGTTCAAGGGTCGGCCCCTGATCGAGCACTCCCTGGAGGCTCTCGTAGAGGCGCCGGTGGACGACGTGGTCGTGGTGGTCGGAGCGGACGCCGGGGCGCTGCGCGACGTATCCGGGCCCTACGGCTTCCGGGTCGTGGAGAACCCGGAGTGGGAGGATGGACAGTCGGCGTCGGTGCGGGCCGGGCTGGAGGCTCTGGGGTCCGGCGCGCGGGCGGTGGTCGTGCTGCTCGGGGACCAGCCCTTCGCCGCCGGCGCGGTGGAGCGGCTCGTCGAGGCGTTCGAGAAAGGTGCGAAGATAGCCGTCGCGACCTACGGCGGAGAGCGGCGCAACCCGGTGCTCTTCTCCCGGGAGGTGTGGCCCCTCCTCCTGGACGACCTCGCCGGAGACGAAGGAGCGCGCCCGTTCCTGCGGAGGCACCCGACCCTGATCACCGAAGTCCCCTGCGACGACGTGGCCGACCCTGCGGACGTGGACACCGCGGAGGACCTGCGACGCCTGGAGGCTCGCAGCTCTGGCCCCGAAGCGACGTAGCGCACAGGACCCTGCTGCGCCCTCCCGGCGCCGCCAATATTGTAGAGGTCAAAGAGGCGCAGTGGCTTCCAGCCCCGGCGTCGCCTGCCCTCCTCCGAACGGCTCCCCGTCGCCGGGCATCCGCTTCATCTTCGCCAGAGAGGGCGTTCAATCTCCGCGGCGTCCGGGTGGCTGCGCTGCCCGGGATCACACCACCGTCCCAAGGACCGCGTCCTGCGACGGCGAGCCATTTCTCAAGGAGCTGAG
>JBFLXF010000596.1:0-2211 GCA_040757515.1 Actinomycetota bacterium | reverse complement strand
CCGTTGAACGAACTATTGTTTCCGCATAGCGGATCTTACAGAATAGTGGAATAGTGTGTCAAGAGTGTTTGGGGCTAAGAGGGAGTTTTGCTGACGGGAGGGGCCGCCGGGGCGATCTCGCGGGCAGAAGCTCCGGCGGCATCCGCGGACGGCTCGGGATCTGTGGAAGGTTAAGGCCGGGCACCGTTGCTTGAGGGTCGGACCTTCCCTTCTCCGGCGCTGGATCAGTCCTTCCCGCCAAAGCGCCGGGCGTCGCCTTCGGCCTCGATGCGTATCTCCACCGTGTGTGCTCCGGCCTCCAGCGCCGCTTCGACGACCTTCAGCGCGGCCTCGAGGACCTCACGCCGGCCGCCCGCCAGCACGGTGGTCTCGGGACCGGCCTCGTGTGCGAGGCCGGTCTCCCCCGCCGCCCGCGTCGCCGCATCGATCTGCTCCCGAGGGGACTTCTCGGCCTGCCGGGAGGGGATGACCTTCAGCTCGGCGCTCAGCTCCGCTCTGTAGTAGCCTGGCATTACGTCTCGCTCCTCTCGTCGAGACGCCCGATCTCCGCGTACCCGGCGCTGCCCGGCTGCGGCGGGCGGGCGGGCGGGCGTTCGCTTATGCCGACGAGCTGCTCCGGGCGGACGGGCACCCGCGGAAGCTCCCGCCCTGTGGCGTCCCGCAGGGCGGCGACGATGGCCGCCGTCGAGGCGATGGTCGGGGGTTCGCCGACGCCTTTGAGGCCGTATGGTGCCTCCGGGTCGGCGAGCTCCAGGATCTCCATCCTCACGCCTGGCATGTCCAGGATGGTGGGAAGCAGGTAGTCCGTGAAGGAGGCGTTCTGGACCTTGCCGTCCTTCACCTGGATCTCCTCGAGCAGCGCGAGCCCGAGGCCCTGCGCTATGCCCCCCTCGATCTGACCCTCCAGAGCCTGCGGGTTCATCGCCTTGCCGACGTCCTGCGCCGTCGCTATCTCGACCACCCGCACGAGCCCGAGTTCGGTGTCTACCTCCACGACCGCCCGGTGCGCGGCGAACGCGAACTGAAGATGCGCGTCGCCCTGCCCGTTCTCATCCAGCGGCTCCGTCGGCTTGTGGTGGTATTCGACGGTCTCCTCGATCTCCTCCTCCCCAACCAACTCGGCGAGCGGCACGACGACCCCGCCGCCTTCGGCGACGACGTTGCCGCCCTCTATGGAGAGGCCATCGGGGTCCTCGCCGAACTCCTCGCGCACCATCCCGAAGACGCGCTCGCGCACCTTCTCGCACGCCTGCTTGACGGCGGCGCCGGTGACGTAAGTCTGGCGCGAGGCGGAGGTGGAGCCTGCGGAGCCGACCCGCGTGTCGGCCTGCATGACGGCGACCCTCTCGACGCCGAGTTCGGTGCGCGCGATCTGGGCCTGTACCGTGATCAGGCCCTGCCCCACCTCCGCCGCCGCCGTGTGCACCCGCACCAGCGGCTCACCGTTCTCGATAGAGAGGATGACCCTCGCCGTAGAGTAGTCGTCGAAGCCCGCGGAGAACCCGATGTTCTTGTAGCCGACCGCGTAGCCGACGCCGCGCCTGACGCCCTCGCCGTGCGTCACGTTCGAGACCCCGCCCGGAAGCTCGCGCAGGTCGCGGCCCATCACCTCCCGCTCCTCGGGCATCGGCATCTCCCTGACGCGCTCCAGGATCTCCTTGACCGGCGCCGGCGGCGGCACCTCCTGGCCGAACGGGAACCTCATCCCCGGCTCGAGAGCGTTCTTTATCCGCAGCTCGACCGGGTCCATCCCGAGCTCCCTCGCCAGCTTGTCCATCTGCGCCTCATAGGCGAAGCAGACCTGCACCGCCCCGAAACCGCGCATCGCGCCGCAGGGCGGGTTGTTGGTGTAGAGCATGTAGCTGTCTATCTCGGCGTTCGGCACGTCGTAGGGGCCGCAGGCGAAGGTCCCGGCGTTCAGGCACACGGCGTTGGAGCTGGAGGCATAGGCGCCGCCGTCGAAGACCAGCCGTGCCTTCACGTAGAGAAGCTCCCCGTCGCGCGTGGCGCCGTGCTCGTATTGCATCTTGCAGGGGTGGCGGTGGACGTGCCCGTAGAATGACTCCTCGCGGTTGTAGACGATCTTCACCGGACGGCCGGTGTGCAGCGCGAGCATGCAGGCGTGGATCTGCATGCTGAGGTCCTCACGCCCCCCGAACGCGCCCCCGACGCCCGAGAGGGTGAGCCGGACCTGCTCGGGCTGAAGCCCGA
>JBFLXF010000595.1:0-2228 GCA_040757515.1 Actinomycetota bacterium | reverse complement strand
TGGCCTGGTTCGTCTCGTCAGCATAGACGCCGCAGTAGATCCAGCACCCGCAAGTCGTCGAGCCGTCGTCCTTTATCTGCAGGTAGGTGGAGAGGGCCTTGCCGTCCGCGTCCCAACCGTTGATCTCGCGCAACACCGACTCAGGATCGGGCTCGTCGTGCGGCGGCAGCGTCGGGTAGTCCCAGGTGAGGTGGAGAACGGCCCGATCTTTAGGATCATCGGAGTCTGCGAGCTTCTCGCGGACCCTCCGGCCGAGGTGGTACATGAACCACAGCTCCGAGCGGCAGTCGCCCTCGGGCTCGGTGGCCTTCTCGCGCCACTGCAAGAGGCGCTGGGTGTTGGTGAACGAGCCCTCCTTTTCGGTGTGGGCGGCGGCGGGGAGGAAGAAGACCTCGGTGGCGCACTCCTCGGGACGGATCTCGCCGGTCTCCACCTCTGGCGAGTCGTACCAGAAGGTGGCGGTCTCTATCTCCTGCATGTCGCGCACGACGAGCCACCGGAGGTTGGCGAGCGCGAGGCGCTGGAGCTTGCCGTTCGCGGCGCCGACGGCCGGGTTCTCGCCCATGACAAAGAAGCCCTTGACCTTGCCGTCGAGCATGCCCATGATCGCCGGGTAGATGGAGTGGTCGCCCGTAAGGCGCGGCAGGTAGTCGAAGCAGTAGTCGTTCTCCTCGGTTGCCGCATCGCCCCAGTAGGCCTTCAGGAGGCTCACCGTGTACGCCCTCATATTGCCCCAGTAGCCGCTCGGGGCCGAGTTGCGCCTGATGAATTCGTCGAGGGTCTGGTGAGCGTGAGCATGGGGCATCGGGATGTAGCCGGGAAGTATGTTGTAGAGGGTGGGGATGTCGGTCGAACCCTGGATGGAAGCGTGGCCTCTCAGGGCCAGGATGCCCCCGCCAGGACGCCCGATGTTTCCCAAGAGGAGCTGTATGATCGCGGCGGCGCGGATGTTCTGGACGCCTACCGTGTGCTGGGTCCACCCAACGGCGTAGCAGAACGCCGAGGTACGCTCCCTCCCGGAGTTCTCGCAGAGGGCCTCGGCGACCTCGATAAACTGCTCCCTGGAGCAGCCGCAGATCCTCTCGACCATCTCGGGCGTGTAGCGGGAGTAGTGGCGCTTCAAGATCTGAAAGACGCAACGGGGGTGCCGGAGTGAGGCGTCCACTTCGGGCGGCATCCCGCCTACCAGGTCGCCGCCCTGGGCGTAGTGCGCCTGCTCTCCGGTGGCGCCTCCCATCTCGCGCCTGCCCGCCGCAGACTTCATCCTCGCCCCGGCATATCCCCAGCTCGTAATATCGTAGGAGCCCGACTCGGGATCGTAGCCGGAGAAGAGGCCGTCGGTGTCCTCGGTATCCCGGAAGTTCTCGTCTATGATCACCGGGGCGTTGGTGTAGTTCTTGACGTACTCCTCGAAGTAGCGGTCGTTTTCGAGGATGTAGTTGATGACCCCGCCCAGAAAGGCGATGTCGGTGCCGGCGCGGATCGGCACATGCAGGTTCGCCGTCGCGCTCGTGCGGGTGAACCGGGGGTCCACGTGGATGACCTTCGCCCCCCGCAGCCGGGCCTCCATCACGTACTGGTAGCCCACGGGGTGATTCTCGGCCATGTTGGAGCCCATGATGAGTATGCAGTCGGCGTTCTGCAGGTCTTGCTGGAAGGTGGTGGCTCCGCCTCTACCGAACGAGGTCCCGAGACTCGGGACCGTAGAGGAGTGTCATATCCTGGCCTGGTTCTCGATCTGGATGGCGCCCATCGCGGTGAAGAGCTTCTTTATGAGGTAGTTCTCTTCGTTGTCGAGCGTGGCGCCGCCGAGGTGAGCGAACCCTAGTGTGCGGTGTAGGTGGTGTCCGTGCTCGTCCTCGTCCTCCCAGGTCTCGTCACGAGTCTCGATGAGGCGGTCGGCGATCATGTCCATCGCCTCATCGAGATCCAGATCCTCCCACTCGGTCCCGTATGGGCGGCGGTACCTGACTTTGTACCGGCGGGTGGGACTCTGAACGTAGTTGCGGGAGGCGGCTCCCTTGGGGCAGAGCCTGCCGCGTGAGATGGGACTGTCGGGGTCGCCCTCTATCTGGGTGATGCGCCCGTCTTCGACATAGACTCGCTGTCCGCAACCGACGCCGCAGTACGGGCAGATAGACCTCGCCACCCTGTCGGCTCCGGCCGTGCGCGCTCTGAGAGCGGCCTGCCGCGAAGACTGCGCCGCCTGCCCCAGGGCGAGCCCGTCT
>JBFLXF010000594.1:0-2229 GCA_040757515.1 Actinomycetota bacterium | reverse complement strand
GTGGTCCCGATGGACGACAACCGACCGCCGAACGCCTACCTCGCGGCGGTGGAAGTGGCGCAGACGGCGACGCCAGCGGACCCTTAACGTCCCCCGCTCGCCGGACCCAAGACCCTTCCGCATGGAAGACGCGCCCCGGCCTCGAAACGAGGCCGGGGCGCTAAGTCGTCGTGGCTACCTTCCGCGCGGTCCCGGTACTACTGCTCGCGGCGCAGGCCGCGCGTGACGGGGCCGTCGCTGCGGCCTCCGCCGGTAACCTCGCCGCGACGGTTGTAGGCCCTCTCGACGATGTCCTGAGCGACGTTACGGGAGCCCCAGCCGAAGGCTATCGCCGCCGCCAGGGCCACGCCGGCGAGGAGGATCAGGAACGTCGGCGCGGTGAGGCTCACGGCGATGCCGAGCTCTGTTACGGCGGCGAAGACCGCGTAGACGATGATGGCGTAGCGGGCTATGCTCGCGAGGAGATCGCTGCCGGTCGCCCCCCGGACGATCCCCGCGAGGAAGTTCGCCAGGAGCGCCGCCAGGATCAGGATAAGTATCGCCGCGATGATGCTCGGGATGTAGGCGATGAGCTGCGCGAGGACCTGCGAGACCTGTCTTATGCCCAACGCGTCGGCCGCCATGACGATGGCTATGATAAACACGAACCAGAAGACAAGCCTGCCGAGGATGCTCGTCGGCGTCTGGCGCGTCTGCGCCCGCTCGAAGAACTGCTTTATGCCCCCGCGCTCCATCCAGCCCTCGAAGCCGATGCCCCTGAGAACACGCGTGGTAACCGCCTGCAGGATCTTGGCGACGACGTAGCCGATTATCAGGATGACGATGGCGCCGACAAGCTGCGGTATGTAACCGAAGAACGTACCGAGCGCCTGCTGCAAAGACTGAACTATGGCGTTCATTTCTGTCCCTCCCAATCTTCTCGAACCTGTGCGGGCGGGGCTGCACCCTCACCGGGCGCTCCGCCCCGCATCACCTCGCCGCGGACGCGCTACGGACGGGCGCGCCCGGTCTTCGCGCCCCTGGCGCCGCCCAGCGCCCCCCCGACAAACGGGAACAGCAGCGCCAGGATGCCCGAGACCGTGAGGACCGTTCCCAGGCCCTGCTGCGGCACGCTCTGGGCCGCCTGTCCCGCCGGTCCCGGGAGCGTCACGCCGGAGAACTGGTCTATGAAGCTCGCGCCGACGGCGGTCCCGACGAGGGCCAGGACCACCGTCACGACGAGCGCCAGCAGGGGCACCAGCAGCCCATGCTTGACTCCGGAGCGGCTCGCCATCCGCCCGGCCACGTAGCCCCCGATGTAGAAGGCGACGAGCAGCGTGATCAGGACGCCGATGAGCCCGGAGATGCCGCCCCCTGCGGCCCCGCCGCTCACGCCGAGTGCGCCGAGTACGGCGCCGACTATCGCAACCACTATGCCGCTCAGTATGAGGCTGGTCCCGAGCGCCGCGAGCCAGCCGAGCACCACGCTCGTCCAGCTCGTGCCCAACTCCTGCTCCCTGTGGCGCCGCTCGGCCTCCCGCTCCTCGCGCACGTCGCCGACCCTGCGCGGCGCCGACTCTTCCCTTCTCTCCGTCAAGCTGCCTCCTCTCGAGAGAGGGGACGAGCCCGCTAGAGCAGCCCGTCCCCACAGACCGTCAGCGTGGCCGCGTACTACAGGCCGCGCTCCCGGCGCCCGGTGTCGTCCTCGACATCCACCTCTTCACGCCGGACGTCTTCCTCGACGACCTCGGTGTCCTCCACAACCTCCTTGCGGATGCGGATCTCCTCCCTGGCCACCGGCCGCTTCTCGACCACAACCTCCTCCTCGGTGACCGGCACCCTGATCTCGTCGTCGCCGATCTCGGTCTCCGCAGCCTCGCCCTCCACGGGCACCCGCTCGACCGTCACCTCTTCGCGCTTCTTGGGTACCTCGATGCGCTCGCGGTCGGTACGCACGCGCTTTCTGACCCGCACGCTGCCGGCCTCGCGCTCACGGGTGCCCGCCCTCAGCTCCTCCTCGGTGCGCTGCACCCTCAGCTCGTCCTCGTCGTGCAGGTCCTCGCGGCCCTCGCCGGCGGCTCCCTCCACGGCCGGATCGTGCTCGCGGAACTCACCGCCCTCCCGGTCGCCCATCGCCATGCCCGGGCCGGCCGAGCCGCCGCCGGAGTAGGCTTCGTAAGCGCCCCTCTCCCCGGCCGTTGGGCGTTCGAGTCCGAAGTGGGAGTGGATCCGCTCCTCGAACTCCGGCGT
>JBFLXF010000593.1:0-2247 GCA_040757515.1 Actinomycetota bacterium | reverse complement strand
GAGGCTGGAGGTGGGCTCGTCCAGGATCAAGACCGGCGCGTCCTTGAGGAAGGCGCGCGCCACCGCGACCCTCTGCGCCTCTCCGCCGGAGAGTCGCGCCCCGCGCTCCCCCACCTGCGTATCGTAGCCGTGGGGCAACCGCCGGACGAAGTTCGCGACCCCGGAGAGCTCCGCCGCCTTCTCGACCTCCTCGCGGCTCGCCCCGGGGTTGGCGAGCCGGATGTTCTCCAGCAGGCTCCCGTAGAAGAGGTGCGGCCTCTGCGGCACGAGCGCCACGTTCTCACGCCACCCCCGGGCGGAGAGGGCGGAGATCGGGACGCCGTTAGCCGAGATCTCACCCTCGTCCGGCTCGACGAAGCGCATCAGGAGGTCCACCAGCGTGCTCTTGCCCGCCCCACTCCTCCCCACTACGGCGGTGCGGGTCCCCGCCGGCAGCGCGAGGTCGAGCCCCGAGAGCGCCGGCCGGTCGCTCCCCGGATAAGCGAACCCCACGCCGGAAAGCTCGACGGAGAGCCCGGCGGAGGCGTTCGGCCCGGCGCCGGGGCCTCCGGCAGCGGTCGCGCCCGGCCCGGTGTCCAGGATCTCCGCTATCCGTCCGGCGGCGGCCTTGCCCTCCATTCCGGCGTGGCGGTGGGTGCCGAGCTCCCTCAAGGGCCGGTAGAACTCCGGCGTGAGGAGCAGCACCACGAAAGCCTCCTCGAAGGTGATGTTCCCGGAGACCAGGCGCACCCCGAGCGTCACGGCTATGAGGGCTATGGCGGCCGCCGTCATGAACTCCAACACCAGCCCGCTGAGAAACGCGAACTTGAGCACCTTCATCGTCCGCACCCTGAACTCCTCGCCGACCGCCGCAACCCTCTCCCCCTCGGCTTCCTCCCGGCCGAACGCCTTGAGGGTGGCGAGGCCCTGCAACGCGTCGAGGAAGTGGGCGCCCAGGCGCGAGAGCGCCGCCCACTGGCGCCGCATGTGCTCCTCGGCGTAGGAGCCGACCAGGACCATCATCACCGGGATCACCGGCGCCGTGACGAGCAGCAGGATGCCGCTCGCCAGGTCCCTCGGGAAGACGTAGGCCAGAACGAGCAGCGGCACGAACGCGCTCAGGGCCGCCTGCGGCAGGTAGCGGGCGAAGTACGGCTCCAGCTTCTCCACGCCCTCCGTCGCCGTCGTCGCCAGCTCCCCGGCCTTCTCGCCGCCGGCGTAGGCGGGACCGAGCTCCAGCAGGTGCGCGAACAGGCGCTCGCGCAGGGCGGACTTAACGCGCACGGCCCCCCTCTGGGCCACCACCTCCCGCGCCCAGAGCAGCAGGGCGCGCCCCACGACCGCCGCCACCAGGAGCAGCATGAGGCCCCGCACGTCGGCGAGGCTCGCCTCCTTCAGAAAGACCCGGTCCACGATTCGGGCCAGAGACACCATCTGCGCGACGGTGGCAGCCGCGGCCAGGAGGCCGAGCACGACCGTCGCGGCGACAGAGGCACGCGCCGAGCCGACCTTGCCAAAAAGATTCCTATCCATGCCGCCGGTTCACTCTATGGAGAGCCACAAACCAATGCTAGTGCATCCACGGGTGTGCGTCTTGATCAAAAGTACACGTGCCCAAGAGGAGCAGCCAGGACAAGGCAGAAGGGTCCCTAGACAAAGCGAAAGGCAAGCTGAAGGAGGCCGCAGGTCCCTGACGGGAAACGAGAACAAGAAGGCCGAGGGCCGCGCGAACCGGGACAAGGGCACCCTCAGGAAGAAGGGCGACGCCAAAGATCTCCTGAAGTAGCCGCCGACTAACGTCTCTTGGAGGGCCGGGGACCCGAAAGTACCCGGCTCCCTCAAGGTCTTACAGCCCGTTGCCGCCGACGTCGAGCGCCTCGAGGACGCCGCGCAGCAGGCTCGCGGCGTCCTCGTCGCCGTTCGGGCCGACGATCCAGTTCAGCCCGCTTCCCCCCGGTATCTCCGGGCTCTTGACCCGCGCGCAGATCACATACGCGTCGAGCGCCGCCTCGTCCCCGTAGTAGCTGGTGAGGTGGTTTGCCAGCGTCGTCACCGAGTTGTTGAACAACGACAGCTCTATCGCCATGCGTCTCTAGGCTCCTCTCTTCTGACGGTGTGCTCTTACGATCTTGACCGAAGCGGCGTACTCCGGGCCCAGCGCCAGGAGCAACTCGGCCCGGCCCCTGCTGACCCAGCCCTTAGCGGTGCCGCCCGGGATGCCGAGGGCCTCCGCTATCTCGGCGTAGGAGAGGCCCTGCATGTGCCGCA
>JBFLXF010000592.1:0-2247 GCA_040757515.1 Actinomycetota bacterium | reverse complement strand
GTGACATAGACCTCGCAGCCCATCACCGGCTTTATGCCGGCCCCGGTGGCCTCCTGGTAGAACTTGATCGCCCCGTACATCACGCCGTGGTCGGTGAGCGCGATGCCGGGCATGTTCTCGGACTTCGCGAAGGAGATCAGATCCCGTATCCGGCTCGCCCCATCGAGCATCGAGTACTCCGAGTGGCAGTGCAGGTGCGCAAAGCCGGACGATCCCAAAGGCCGTTCCTCCCCTCTCTACGGAGACCGGCGACGCCCCATCCTCCCCCGGGCGCCGCCGTATCGCCTGTTCTCCCATCCTCAGACGATGCTCACTATAGGGAAGCGAGAAGTCTTTGTCCAGATCACCTCGACCAGAGGTTGAGGTTAATTTTGCAGGACTTTTCAGGAAACTTTTCAGGCTCCGGGGACCGGCGGGACACGTCAGCCCGCAGGAGATTCAGGAGGGATCATGCGGGCCCTTGGAGCGGCGGGCTCTACTACTACTGCTGCTCCTCTTCTTCCTCGCGCCAGAGAAACCAGTTTATGGCGATCTGGGCGCTCAGGACGGCGAACAGGAGGGCGAAGGCGCCGTTGCGTAGATCGTGGCGCCAGGCGGTATAGACGACGAGGGCGGTGGAGATGGCGAGGGCGGCGACGACGAAGAGAAAGGTCAAGCCGAACACGAAGAGCTGGAACGCTCGCCTCGCGAGGCCGTCGTCTTCCCGGGCCATCTCCCGCCCCCTGCCGGTCTCAGTCCGCTCCTGACGAAGACTTCGAAGCGCCGCTGGCGGACTTATCCGCCCCGTTCTCCGAAGAGCCGCTCTCCTTACCGTTGCTCCTGGCGGTCTCCGAGGTTTTCGTTGAGCCGTTCTTGTAGTCCGTGGAGTAGAAGCCCGAGCCTTTGAAAGATATGCCGACCGGATGCAGCACCTTTCTAACCGGCGCCTCGCACTCGATGCAGGCCGAGAGCGGGGCCTCGGAGAGCCTCTGCATCACATCGAAGACATGACCGTTTTCACATTTGTACTCGTAGATCGGCATACGCCCCTCCGCATCACAGGACCAGCGACCCGCAGATTATATCAACCTGGTACCCTCGCCGGACTCCCGCCCGAGCCTAGCGATCCTCACGCGTTCTGCGTGCGCCGGGTCTGCCGGAGAGGTCCTTCTGCATGCGCTCCCGGGCCGCTTCGACGAGGCGCGGGTTGCTGGCTATCTCTTCCCGCTCGTTCCGCGAGAGGTTGCGCAGAACATACTCCTCGTTGAGGACGTCTTCCAGGTTGGCCCCCTCTCCCATACGGTGAACGATGTACTCGAGCACCTTCTCCCGGCGGCTCGAACGGCCAGAGCCTCTAAAAAGCCGTGACCAGAAGGACCGTCTCTCTTCAGCCAACTGCTCTCCTTTCGAAGGGATCGGTCGGGACTATCGCTGCCGGCGGCGCGGGTCCAGCTCGCCCGAGGAGAAGTCCTGCTCCATGTGGCTCCTTGCGGCCTCGACCAGCTCGGGGCGCGCGCAGATCTCCTCCATCTCCTGTGGCGAGGCGTTGCGTCTGACATACTCCTCCCGCACCACGTTCTCCAGGCTCTCACCCTCGCCCAGCCGGTGGATGATGTACTGGACGACCCTCTCCTCACGCTCGGCGTTGTAGCGGTCGTCGAAGAGCCTGTCCCAAAAAGACCTCACAGGCAACTCGCGCTCCTCTCTTCCCGGTTAGGAAACCCGGGCTAAGTATACGCGCCCGCGTCTCTGGCGCGCCCGCCATCAACCCTCCGCGGCGAGAGCCTTCAGCGCATCTCCGCTCAGGCGGTAGACGGTCCAGTCGTCCATCGGAACCGCGCCGAGCCTCCTGTAGAAGCGGATCGCGGGCTCGTTCCAGTCCAGGACCCACCACTCGAGCCGCCCACAGCCGCGCTCCGTCGCCAGTCGCGCCAGGTGGGTGAGCAGCGCCTTGCCCACCCCTTCGCCCCGGAACTCCGGTCTTACGTAGAGGTCCTCCAGGTAGAGACCGGGCCGCCCCAAAAACGTAGAGAAGTTGTGGAAGAAGAGGGCGAAGCCTGCGGGCTTCGTCCCCAGGTGCGCCAGCGCGACCTCCGCAACCCGCCGCTCCCCGAAGAGAGACTCCCGCAAGATCTCCTCGGTGGCGACGACCTCGTGAGAGAGACGCTCGTAGTCGGCCAGCTCGCGGATGAACGCCAGGATCAAGGGCACGTCCCCGGCGGTTGCGGCCCGGATCTCCAGATCCGGCAACGGCGCTAAACCCTGGCG
>JBFLXF010000591.1:0-2248 GCA_040757515.1 Actinomycetota bacterium | reverse complement strand
GACTTCTTCGTGCCGGGCCGCGAGCGGATAGAGGCGGCGATGCTCGAGCTGGCGCGTTACTAGGAGGGGGAGATGGCCGAACCTATCACGATGCCCCAGCTCGGGGAGAGCGTAACCGAGGGCACCATCACGCGCTGGCTGAAGGCCGAGGGCGACGAGATCGAGAAGGACGAACCCATCGCCGAGGTGGACACCGACAAGGTGAACACCGAGCTCCCCTCGCCCCTGGCAGGCAGGATCGAGAAGCTCCTCGTCTCCGAGGGCGCAACGGTGGACGTCGGCACCGAGATCGCGCTCGTCGCCACCGGCGCCGGGGCGAGCGTCGAAGCGCCTTCGCGCGAGGACCTCTCCGCCGGGGCCCCGACAGAGGAGTTCCCGGCCGCGGGGACCGAGGCCCAGCCCGTCGCCTCCGGCGGTGAGAGTCCGAGCGCCGCGGTCCGCGGCGGAGCCGGCGGCAACGGCCGCGGAGACGGGCGCGTCCTTGAGAGCGCCGAGGAGCTGCGCCTGCGGCGTTCCTCGCCCGTGGTGCGCCGTCTCGCCGCCGAGCACGGGATAGACCTCGAGGAGATCACCGGCACCGGCATCGGGGGCCGGGTGACGAAGAAAGACATCGAGGGCTACATCCGCGAACGCGAGGCCGTCCCTGAGGCCGGTGCCGAGGCCCCGCCGCGCCCGAGACCCGAGGCCGCGCCGGAGCGGGTGCCGGTATACGAAGGCGACCGGGTACAGGAGCTGACCGGCATCCGGCGCGCGATCGCGAACCGCATGTCCTTGAGCAAGAGGGAGATCCCGCACGCCTGGACGCTCGTCGAGGTGGACATGACGGGGCTCGTGGCGCTGCGCGAGAGGGAGAAGGACGCCTTCGCCGGGCGCGAGGGCGTGCGCCTGACCTACCTGCCGTTCATAGTGAGGGCGGCGGTCGAGGCGCTCAAGGAGAACCCCATCCTCAACTCCGTGTGGGACGGGGACAGGATCGTGGTCCGCAAGGCGATAAACGTCGGGATCGCCGTGGACCTGGAGGACGCCCTGATCGTGCCGGTGATCCATGGCGCCGACGAGCTGAACATAGTCGGCCTCGCCCGCCGCATAGACGACCTCGTGCGGCGCGCCCGCGCCGGTCGCCTCGACACCGGAGACGTCTCGGGCGGCACCTTCACCGTCAACAACCCGGGGGCGTTGGGCAGCGTCGCCTCCGCGCCGGTCATAAATCATCCGCAGGCGGCGATCCTGCAGGCCGAGGCGATAGTCAAGCGGCCGGTAGTCGTGGACGACGCCATCGCGATCCGCAGCATCATGAACCTGGAGGTCTCCTTCGACCACCGGGTCCTCGACGGCGGGGCGGCCCTGCGGTTCCTGAACGCCGTCAAGCGGCGCCTGGAGTCTTACGGGCCGGAGAGCGGCATAGGCTAGCGGTGTTTGGGTCTCGCGCCGGCGCACCCGCCAGACCGGGTTTCGAGGAGCTTCTCGGCGCCGTGTTGCGCAGCATCGACCGCAGGGAGCTGGTGCGTCTCACCCGGGAACTCATTCGCATCCCGAGCGTCTACCGCCCCGGCGAGCCCGGCGGCGACGAGGAGCGCGTCGCCCGCTTCGTCGCCGGATACCTGGAGCGCGCGGGTTTCGAGGTGCGGGTCGAGGAGGTCGCGCCGGGGCGCCCGAACGTCTGGTCGGTGTGGGAGGGGGATCGCCCCGGGAGGACCCTGCTCTTCGAGGCGCACACCGACGTGGTGACTGAGGGGCGGGCGGAGGACTGGCGGCACCCGCCGTTCGCCGGAGAGTTGGAGGGAGGGCGTCTCTACGGGCGCGGCGCCTGCGACACAAAGGGCAACCTCGCCGCCGCCGTGATAGCGGTGCGCGCGATAAAGGACTCCGGGATTCCCTTCCCGGGAAGGCTCATCCTCTGCCACCCGGTGGACGAGGAGGGAATGATGATCGGGATAAAGGCGTTCATCGAGCGGGGACACGCTAAAGGAGTGGATGGGGCAATAATCTGCGAGCCGGAGGAGAACCAGCTCTGCATAGAGCAGAAGGGCGCCCTGCGGGTGGGGGTCGTTTTCCGGGGCAGGATGGCTCACGGCGCGATGCCCCTGAGCGGCGTCAATCCGCTAACGCGGGCGGCGCGGTTCGTCGTCGCCGTCGAGAAGCTAGAGCGGGAGGAGGCGGAGCGGTACGGCGAGGACCCGTTGCTGGGCCAGCCGAGCCTCACACCGACGATCCTGCTCGGTCCGGACTGTGGGGAGCCCCAGATCAA
>JBFLXF010000590.1:0-2257 GCA_040757515.1 Actinomycetota bacterium | reverse complement strand
AAGTACAAGCTGCGCCAGGCCGCCGTCGAGCGCCACGGCCTGAAGGAAGCGGCCGGGGTCGAGACGGCGTAGCCGATCCTGGCTATCGGCAGACGGTGGCGGGGCGGCGGAGCCGGGCCAAGAACTCCAGAGCCTCTCCGGAATCCAGTACAGAGCAGGCTTTCTCTGCGTGTTCTTGCAGTGGCGCCGAGCCGTCCGCGGTCCAGAGCCGGAGGGCGGCGTTGTAGACGAGGAGGTTCCTGACCGGACCTTGCCCGCCCTCCAGAGCATCGAGCACCGCCCGGCTCTCGTCTGCCTCGCCTTTCCACGGTATGTGCGCGCGGGTGGTGCGGGGAAGGCCCAGAGACTCGGGCGATACACGGAGCTCTTCGCAACCTCCCGCTCGCAACCGGACGAGCGAAGAGCTTCCGTCGAGCGGGGCCTCGTCGGAACCCTCGATGGCCTGTGCGACGACGGCGTGCTCCACGCCGAGCTTCGCGAGAACTTCCGGGACGGTCCTGAGGAAGGGTCGGTGGGAGACGCCGACCAGGAAGCGCGAGCCCGCGATGGGGGAGACGAGCTTCTCGACCACGTTCAGCGACGTCCGGCGCGCCATCTCCCGACGCAGGACCAACAAAGCGTGGAGTTCCGGCAGGTAGTGGTCCACGCTCGTGGCCGCGAAGCCCCGTTCCGCCAGCGAATCTTCCGCCTCTTTCAGGGGCTGGGGAGCGGGCAGGCCGAGCCGCCGAAGGGTGTCGAAGACCGTACGGCCATGCTTGGGTGGCGTACCCTCGCAGCCGATCATCAGCACGCGGCCTCCTGCCGCCGCCGCGACGAGGGAGGCCGCCGCCCCGACGTTGAGCGTCCCGGTCTTGCCGTCGAAACCGCCGGCCACGGTGACGACCGGCGGGCCGGGAGGTACCTCGATCTCCCGGACGAACGAGCGCATCGCGCGGGCGTAGGCCGCGAGCTCCGCGGCGTTGTCGCCGGCGGCGCGGCCGACCAGGAGGAAGCCTCCGATCTGGGCGGGGGTGGCTTCGCCGGCCAGGATCAGGGCCATCGCTCGCTCGCACAGCCCGGGGTCCAGGGGGCCGAGGTGCTTCGGGCCGCGGGCGCGGGCCTTCAGGATCTCGCGGAACTCCTCGCTCAAGCGGTGTCCTTCTTCAACAGCGACGCAGCGTCCACGTACACCTCGCCGTCCTCTACCTGCACCGGGAAGGTGGGGACCCGGCACAGGTCGTCGTTCTTTACCTCGCCGGTCTGGAGGTCCACCTTCCGGGCGTGCAGCGGGCAGGAGACGACCCCGCCCGCGACTTCGCCGTCGGAGAGCGGGCCGCCCCGGTGCGGGCAGACGTCGTGCAGGGCGTGGAAACCCTCCCCGGTGCGAAATATCGCCAGGTGGTAGCCGTCGATCACGACGCGCCGCCCTTCGAGGAGGGGTACGTCTTCCTCGCCGCACACCCTTACCCAGACGCTAGCCACGGTTCCTGGCTCCTATCGCCCCGACGAACTGGTTCTTCGTCTTGTTCTCCCGGCGCTCCAGCCACGGGTCGGTGGTCGCTTCCTGGGCTTCTTTGAGCCTCCGGCGCAACCGCTCGGGCTCGCCCGAGTCTTCGTCGAGGACGCGTTTACGGATCTCCTCCAGACCCACGCGCGGCACGAAGTCGTAGGTGCGCTCCTTGTAGTGGGCGTTCTCCCGGTAGTACTGCATGAACGCCGTGATGACGTTCTTCGCCTCTTCCTGGGTCTTCACGGTGGCGAGCACGTCGCCCTTGCGGACGTCCATCCCCGCGGCGCCGCCGACGTAGATCTGCCACCCGCCTTCGACGGCGATGGCGCCCACGTCCTTTACGCTGGCCTCTGCGCAGTTGCGCGGGCAGCCCGAGCAGGCCATCTTCACCTTTGCCGGGGTGTAGAGGCGCTCGAAGGTCTTCTCCAGGTCTATGCCGAGCGTCGTAGAGTCGCCGACCCCGTAGCGGCAGAAGTCCGTTCCCACGCAGGTCTTTACCTGCCGGAACGCCTTGGAGTAGGCGAACCCGGAGGGCATCCCAAGGTCCTCCCACGCTTTGGGCAGATCCTCCTTCTTCACGCCCAGGATGTCGAGGCGCTGGGAGCCGGTGATCTTGACCATCCGCGCGTTGTACTTCTCGGCGACGTCGGCGACCTTCCTTAGTTGCTCCGGGCTCGTTACGCCGCCGTAGGTGCGCGGCACGATGGAGAAGGTGCCGTCGTTCTGGATGTTGGCGTGGACCCGGTCGTTTATGTGTCTCGCGTGGCG
>JBFLXF010000589.1:0-2259 GCA_040757515.1 Actinomycetota bacterium | reverse complement strand
TGGCTGTTGAGTGGCGGTGTGGCGGCGATGCTCGGGGCCGACACCCTCTACGCCATAAGGGAACTGGCCGGAACTTACCACACCGGGGAGCTCACGGATGCGGGGTGGCTGCTCTCTTACCTGGCGATGGGCGCCGCGGCTCTGCACCCCTCAATGTCGAGAGTGTCAGCGCCGGTAGAGCCTGCCGGGCAGAGTCTCACTCTGCGACGTCTTGCCGTGCCTGGCGCGGCTGCCCTGATGGTGCCAGCCGTGCTTGCGCTGGAGTGGGTTTTGGGGGCGGAGCTCCATGTCTCCGTGGTTCTCGGCGGTACCGTGGCTGTCCTGGTGCTCGCAGGCGTCCGCATGGCGGGCATGGTAGAGGAGCAGCGACGCGCCGAGGAAGCGTTGCGCGAGGCCGAGGAGCGCTTTAGAAGCTCCTTCCGGGATGCCGCTATCGGGATGGCGATCGTGGGGCTCGACGGGCGCTGGTTGCAGGTCAACCATGCGCTGTGCGCGATAGTCGGATATTCCGAAGAAGAGCTTCTGGAGAGGTCGCATCAGGAGATAGCGCATCCCGAGGATCTGGAGAAGGATCTGGAGAACGTACGCAGGCTGCTCTCCGGAGAGATCATGCGCTACCAGACGGAGAAGCGCTACATCTGCAAAGGCGGGACGGTAGTCTGGGTACTGCTCTCCGTCTCACTCGTGCGGGATGCAAAGGGAAACCCTGTGCACTTCATCTGCCAGATCGAGGACATAACCGAGCGTGTTGAGGCAAAGGATGCACTCAGACGCAGCGAAGCTCGCTTCCGCTCTCTGGTGCAGAACGGTTCGGAGATCCTGACGATTATCGAACGTGACGGCACGGTGCTCTACGAGAGTCCGGCTATCGAGCGGGTGCTCGGCTACCGCCCGGAGGAGATGATAGCCACAAACGTCCTGAGCTATATCCATGCGGAAGACATAGAGCGTGTCTCGGCTGCGCTGTCGGGGGTGGTAGACGAGCCGGGGATCGTCCGCCGGGCGGAGTTTCGCTTCAGGCACAGGGACGGCACCTGGCGCTGGCTTGAGGCGGTAGGCAGCGACCTGAGCGGTGATCCCGCTGTGGGCGGGATAGTGGTCAATTCCCGCGACGTAACCGAGCGCAAGCGAGCCGAAGAAGAGGTTAGGCGGTTCAATGCCGAGCTAGAGGCGCGGGTCGAGGAGCGCACCGCGCGGCTGAGGAGCACGCTTTCGGATCTCGAGGAGACCTTGGAGAAACACGAGCGGGCCATCATCCGGGAGAGGAATCTGCGGAACGCGAGTGCCGCGCTGGTAGCCGCGCCGGACCGGGAGAGCATATATGAGGCGGCTCTGGAGGCGATCCTACCCTTCGTCAACGAGGCTCCAGAGACCAGGGTGAGCGTCTGGGTAGGCACGGAAGAGAGGGATGTCTGCGTAGCCGCTGCGGGCCATGAGGCGAAGGAGATAGAGGGCAGGGAGACTTACATCTGGGCCTTACCCGAGCGGGCCCGCGCTGCTCTCATAGAGGGGCGTTCCATAGAACTGCACCCGGAGACCGACCCCGAACTGCAGCGGGCGTTCACCTTCAGGACGAAGCTGGGGGCGCTCTTCATGGTCCCGCTGATGGTCGGGGGACGGTTCGCGGGCAGGATTGTGGTGGCGACCGACTCATCTCTGCTCGGAGACATCAAGCTCGCGCTGGAGACGCTGGGCTCCCAAGTCGCGCTGGCTCTCGAGCGCGCAGATCTCATCGAGGATCTGCACAAGCGTCGGAGCGAGGAGCGGTTTACCTCCCTGATCCGGAACTCCACGGATATCGTCATGATCTGGGCGGAGGACGGCGCCATCCGATACGTGAGCCCATCGATCGAACGGGTCCTGGGCTACAGTCCGGCGGAGTTCGTCGCTCAGAACAGTCTCTCTTTCGTGCATCCGGAGGATGTCGGGCGGGTGGAGGAGTTGATCTCCGGCCTTGTAGGTCGTCCGGGAGCCACAGCGTCTATAGAATTGCGCATCCGGCACGCCGACGGCACATGGCGGCACATCGAGTCGCACTATAACAACCTGCTCCATGACGCGAGCGTAAGTGGGATCGTCATTAACGCAAGAGACGTCACAGAACGCAGGCTGTCTGAGGAGGAGATGCGCAGGGCCAGGGACGCGGCGGAGGCGGCGAGCCGCGCCAAGAGCGAGTTTGTGGCCAACATCTCCCACGAGATAAGAACACCCATGAACGGCGTGATCGGCATGACAGAGCTGCTGTTGGACACCCCTCTG